>JAHJUF010000170.1 GCA_018829095.1 Pseudomonadota bacterium
ATTCGCCGTTTTCCAGAAAACGGGACCCCACGGCCACGTCCGCCGCCCCGGCCAGGACCGGGGCCAGGAGCCCGGGGATGGAAGCCGGATCGTGCTGACCGTCTCCGTCCATGAGCACCGCGTGGGTGTACCCCCGGGAAAGGGCGTAGTGGAACCCGGCCTGGAGGGCCGCGCCGTAACCCAGGTTGAAGGGCAGGGTCATGACCCGGGCCCCGGCTTCTGCGGCCAGGGCGCCGGTGCGGTCCGTGGAGCCGTCGTCCACCACCAGGACCCCGGCCCCGGGCACGGCCGACCGGGCCCCCCGCGCCACCCCGGCTATGTGGGGCTCCTCATTGTAGGCCGGGATGATGACCAGGACCCGGTCTGGCTGGGTATTTTTCATGGGGATCACAATAGGGAGTGTTTCCGTCGCCCGCAATCTGGTACCATTTCCTTTGCCGGAAAATTCATCCTACCACCGGCGAGGGTTTTTTCACCAGGGAAACGCCATGAGAGGAATCCGCCATGACCCCACGCCAGAAGATTTTCGCCCTGGGGGCGGGCATCGCCATCTTTGCCGTGATCCTGAACCTGGTCTACCGGAGGAAGCTTAGGGAGGAGTATTCCTGGCTCTGGCTCCTCACCGGCCTGGGGATCATCCTCCTGGTGGCCTGGTACGATCTCCTGGTGTTCCTGACGGGCGTTATCGGAGCGTCCCTGCCCACCACCACCCTGTTCCTCACGGGCATCATCTTCCTGGTGCTCATCAACATCCACTATTCCATCAAGATCTCCGCCCTCACGGACCAGGTGCGCACCCTGGCCCGGGAAATGGCCCTCCTCCGGGCCCGGTTGGATGAATCCGCTCCCCCGGGCGGCCCGGCTCCCCTGGAAATCGGGGAGGGGGAATAGAGCGGTTGCCGTAAAGATGCCCGCTCCCGGCAGCTTCTCTCCCCGCGATACCATGGGGGCTGGCTGGACAGGTGATTGAAGCCTGGGAAAAAATCCCCCCTGTCCCCCCTTTGCCAAAGGGGGGAACCCCGCTTGGTCCCTTTTTCAACGAAATTCTGTTTCGGACCATCACTCCGAAAGCCCCGGCCCCCGGGTTAGCCCCCCATGGCTTCCATGAGGGCGTCGTGGATCAGGGGGCGGAAGGTGCGGATGGATTCGTTTGCCCGGCTGGGGTGGACGCGGTTGGTGAGGAGCACGATCACCGCGCCCGTGGACGGGTCCGCCCAGAACGAGGCGCCCGTATACCCCAGGTGGCCCACCGAGCCGGGGGAGAACCGGCTGCCGGACGACGAGGGGGGGGTGGGGGTGTCGAACCCCAGGACAAAGCTCCCGGGCCCGGGGCGGTGGGCGAGGAATTTTCGGGCCACATCCGGGGAGAAGGCGGGGTTGGCTTGGCCGGAAAACGCCTCCAGCATGGCCCTGACCAGGGCGTAAACCCCTTGGGCCGTGCCGAAGAGCCCGGCGTGGCCGGCCACGCCCCCCAGGGCCCGGGCGTTGTCGTCATGGACTGCGCCCTCCAGGAATTCGCCGGTTTCCGGGTCTTTTTCCGTGGCCGCCGGGGGAGGGGATACCCGGGGCAGGAAAAACAGGTCCCGGATGCCCAGGGGGTTGAAGACCGATTCGGCCGCGATGGCGTCCAGGCTCTTTCCCCGGTCGTGCTCCAGGACCCACTGGAGGGCCAGGTAGCCCAGGTCGCTGTATACGGTTTTTTCGCCGGGGGCGTAGGCCAGGGGCTCCCGGACCAGGAGCTGTTTGAGCCGTCCGGGGCGATCCGCCGGGGGAAGAGGCAAAAGTTCCTCGTGCCAGGGCCGCCAGTCCGGGTACCCGGCGGTGTGGGCCAGGAACTGGGCCAGGGTGGCGCGGGCCCGGGGGGTGTTGGAAAAGTCGGGAAGGGCCTCGCCCAGGAGCCGGTCCGGGTCGAATTGCCCGGCTGAGGCCAGCGCCATGCAGGAGGCGGCCGTGGCCAGGGGTTTGGTGAGGGAGGCGAGGTCGAAAACCGTGTCCGCAAAGACGGGACGGGACGGGTCCAGCCGGGCCTGGCCAAAGGCCTCCAGGAAGCGGATCTCCCCGCCTATAGCCCCCAGGAGCACGGCCCCGGGGAACACCCCCTCGGCCAGCGCCCGGCGCATGAGCCGGAGCACGTTGTCCATGGCCTATCCTTCCGGGAAATCAGGAAAAAGGCCCAGATTTCCCTCCTGGTCGAAATCCGGGGCCGCCCAGTCCGACACCCGGGTGAGTCCGGCGGCCAGGGCCTCCTGCTCCAGGGCCCGGCTGAGCTGAAGCAGGGCGAGGCGGGCCGTGGAACGGATGCGGGCCACCCGGGCCCGGGCCGGGTCCACGACCCCCGCCGTGGCCAGGCAGGCGGCCAGGCATTGGGCGTCCGTGTCCAGGTGGGCCGGGATGGCGGCTTTCTCCGGGCTCACGGCGGCGAGGGCGTTCACCAGGGTCTTTTCCCGGTCCATGGCCCGCACCAGGCGGCTGGTGGTGAAGTCCGCCAGGCCGATGCCGTTGGCATTGCCCCCGGAGCCCGGTGACAGGTCCCGGACAAAGATCCGGGCCGGCCGGGGGGGCAGCAGGAAATCCCCGGCAATGTCCCGGTGCCGGCCCGTGACGTTGGAATCCATGCCGATGCCCGAGATGTCCTTGCCCATGAGGTCCACCACCAGGACGTCCAGGCGGTCCAAGGGAATTCGGGCCAGCATGGACCCGGCCAGGACCAGGAGTTCCTTTTCCCGTTCCACCAGGGATTCCGGGGCCAGGGCCTCCAGTCGGGACAGCCGCGCCGAGCCGTCTTCCACCAGGGCCAGGGCGAAGAGCAGGGGGATTTTTTCCAGGACCAGGCCCGCGGCCTTCTCCAAAAGGCCGAAGCCGTGGCGCACGGCGGCCCGGTGCAGGCAGGCTGCGCCTTGCTCCTTGCCCAGGCCCAGGGCCAGCATCTTGCAAGGCCCGCTCTCCACCGGGGCCCGGAACTTGGTGTGGGGCTTCACCCGGTTGATCACCACCACATGGTCCGCCGAGAGGGCGTCCGTGGAAAAGTGTACGGGCACGCCCTCCACTTCCCCCAGAATTCGGGTTTCCATGCCGGAAACCACCGGCGCGCCCGTGGAGGCCTCGTCCACCCCCAGCCCGGCCAGGACCCCGGCCTGGCCCTCGGGCGTGGCGCCTCCGTGACTTCCCATGGCCGGGACGATGAAGGGGGTGAATCCCCGGTCCGAAAGCCATTGCACCGTGGCGGCCGCGACTTCCCCGATACGGTCGATCTTGCGGCTGCCCACGGCCACGGCCACCGAGCCCGGTGAAAGCATGCTGCTACTGCCGCCCGCCCAGGCATCCAGGGCCCGGAAAACGGCGGCACGGGCGTCGTGGAGGGGGTCGCGCGTCAGTTCCTGGCGAAAGGTCGCCAGGCAAAGGCCCGCCGGGTCAACCAGGGGGATCATGGAACTTCCCGGAAAGGATCAGGGCCCGGGGAGAGGGCCCAAAAGACACGGGGGGAAGGCGCATGGCAAAGCGTCCCTCCCCCCGCGGTTCTTGAAAAGAAAATCGGCCTAGGTCTCTTCGATGGTGATGGCGCCCTGCTCACACACTTCCACGCAGCTCTCGCAGCCCAGGCACTCGTCGGAGTTCGCGGGAGTCGCTTTGCCGTCCTGCATTTCAAAGACATCCGTGGGGCACACGTCCACACACTCCTCGCAACCGATGCACTTGTCTGCGTCAACAATGGGATTGAATGCCATGGTACCAGCTCCTTTCTAATCGTTCAGGACCCCGGCGCTCCCATGCCTTGCCCTGCAAGGGTTTGGGGCACCGATCAATGCAATTCCCGGTTGGTTATACCAAAGCCAGGGGCGAGTCAAGCCTGTATTCCATGGATGTCAAAAAAGGTTTTTGATTGGTAACTATGGGAATCGCTTGGGGATTATCCCTACATCCGATCCCGGGGAGAAACGGAGCCGAACAAGGAGTGGAATGGGGGGCAAAGCGGGAAAGGTTATTCCTCCGCCTCCTGAAGGGCGAGGAAGGTGCGGATGTAGTCCTGGAGGGCGGCCGTCTCGTTATCGTTCATCTCGAAGAAATTGATGCCCGTGGCATAGGTGCCGTCTTCTCCCGGGATCGAGCGCACCAGGCTGCCCCGGATAAAGACGAGCTCCTCCTCCAGGGCGATGGTCACGGCCACATGGTCGCTGCCCTCGATGGCCTCGTGAGTTTCCAGGAGGATGCCGGACTCGGAGACGTTCAAGGTTCTTCCCATGCCCTGGCTGACGATGCGTTTGTCGTTGCCAAAGGTGGTGTAGGCCAGCAGGTTGATGGAATCCACACGGGTATGGCGTCTGCGGTCGGTAGTGGTCATTTGTCCTCGAAAGCGAGCATGCCTGGGTCCGGAAAAAAGGTCCGGTTCGGTCTGTTTCCTACACATAAGGCCCATACACGGAATGCCGAAAAAAGTCAAACCCCGGCCCGGCTAAAATCCGCCTGCCTGGCCGGAGGGGAAAAGGACTTCAAAAGACGGGCGGTTCGTTCCCTGGCTGGAGGGGGCGGTCGGGCTGAACGCCGCCCACCCGGCGGAGCGCCGCAAGGGTCCGCACCATGGGCAGTTCCTCAAAGAGCCCGGACGCCAGGGCCAGATCCCGGACGTGGCGTGGGGCCTGGCCCCCTTCTGCGGGATTGAAAAAGACATCGTGGATCAAAAGGAGCCCGCCGGGGACCAGGTGATGGACCCAGGACGCGTAATCCGTGCGGGCGGCCGTGAAGGTGTGGCCCCCGTCGATGAACACCAGGGAAAGGGGCGTGGCCCACTGGCGGGCCGCCACCTGGGAGGGACAGACCAGGGCTGCCACCGTGTCCGTGAGCCCTGCCATTTCCAGGGTCCGGCGAAAAAGGGGCAGGGTGTCCACCCGCCCCGTGGCCGGGTCCACCAGGTCGGGGTCGCAATATTCCTGGCCCGGCTGCTGCTCCTCGGAGCCCTGGTGGTGGTCCAGGGAAAACAGGACCGCCCCGGTTTCCCGGCAGGCGGACCCCAGGTACAGGGTGGACTTCCCGCAGTAGGAGCCGATTTCCAGGCAGGGCCCCAGGCGGCTCGCGGAAAGGGCCAGCTCATAAAGCCGCCGGGCCTCGTCCTGGGCCAGAAACCCCTTCACCGGCATTCGCGAAAGTTCGGCCAGATCGGTTTTCATTCCTTCTCCAACATCCGGGAAACCCATGGATGGCACGGACAGGGGGAACCTGCGACGTCCAACTCCGCGAATCCTTCACGGCCGGGAGGGCCCTGACCCTTCAGGCCCCGGCGCGCATGGGGGCGACCCTACCACAGGTGGCCCCCGGGCGTCATCCCCCGCCCGGGCCTTTCCGTTGACAGGCCGGTGCTGGGGCCGTAGAAGGGGCACTTGGGGGAACGCGATATGGAATCCTGTTACGATGCAATCATCGTGGGGGCCGGGCCGGCGGGCTGCGCAGCGGCGGCCGAGCTTTCCCGGGCCGGGCGCAGCGCGCTTCTCCTGGACCGGGCCCGGTTTCCCCGGGACAAGGTCTGCGGGGACGGCCTTTCCGGGGCGGCCCTGGTCTCTTTGGAGCGCCTGGGCCTGCTTCCGGCCGTGATGGAGCTTTCGCCCCAGCCGGCCCGGCGGGTCGTGGTGTCCGGGCCCAACGGCAGGGTGCTGGAACACCCGGTTCCCCTGGCCGCGCCGGGGGTGCCCTGGGGCGTGGTGGTGGAGCGTCGGCGTGTGGACCATGCCCTGTTCCTGTCGGTTTCTGGCCTCCCCGGGGTGGATGCGGCGGACGGGCACGCCCTAACGGATCTGGCCATCTGGCAGGGCCGGGTCCATGGAGTCCGGGTCCAGACGCCTGGCGGGGCGGAGGCCTTTGTCCGGTGCCGAACCGTCATCGGCGCGGACGGAGCCCACTCCAGGGTGGCGAAAAAGCTGGGCCTGGCCAGCCGGGACCCCCGGCACCGGGGCATGGCCGTCCGGGCCTACTTCACCGGGGTGTCGGGTCTTTCCGACGCCATCGAGATCCACTACGAAAAGGCCATCCTCCCGGGCTACGGGTGGATTTTTCCCACGGGCCCGGACACGGCCAACGTGGGGGCGGGCTATCTGGCATCCCGGGGCGGGAATGTCCATCTGGGCCAGCTTTTCCGTCTCTTCCTGGAAAACAATCCCCACGCGGCGGAAAAGCTGGCCCATGCCCGCATGGAGGAAGGGTCTCTCCGGGCCTGGCCCCTTCCCCTGGGCACGGCTCCGGGCCGCCGGGGCACGGTGAACGCCCTCCTGACAGGGGATGCCGCCGGTTTCGTGGACCCCCTCACCGGGGAGGGCGTCTGGTACGCCCTGGAATCCGGAGCCATGGCCGCCCGGGCCGTGGCGGATGCCCTGGATCAGGACGCCCCGCAGGCCGCCCTGATGCTCTACGAGCGGGCCTGGAGGCGGGCCTTCCTGTGGCGGGAGTTCATTCCCGGCGGAGTTCTCCAACGCCTGGCGTCGAAGCGCATCTTCCTGAACCACGTGGTTGACAAGGCAGCCAAAAGACGTAAAACAAGAAGTCTCCTGGTGGGGGCCATCTCCCACCAGATTCCCAAGGCCCGGCTGTTCATCTACCACTGAACCCCCGCGGCCGGGCCGGGATGCCAACCTGCGAACGCCGGACGATTTCCCATGCGTCTATTTTTACTTTTTCTTGCCCTGGGCCTGGTCCCTGGCTTCCTGTTCCCCACGGCCGCCCTGGCGGACCCGGCCCCGGAGTTTTCCTACACCGTGCGGCCCGGAGACAGCCTGTGGGAGATATCGCGGCTGTTCCTGGAGCAGCCAAGCGCCCGGCGCCTGGCCGGGCTGAACAATATCACCAATGCCCGGCGCATCTGGCCCGGCCAGGTGGTGCGGGTGCCGGCCGAGAGGCCCGCAAACGTGGTCCGGGAATACCTCCGGGCCCTGGGCCAGGGCCGGGCCGCCGACGCCTGGACCATGTTCTGCCTGAGCACCCGGGAGAAATACAGCCCTGCGGACCTGGAAAACGCCCTGGAGGAGATGACGTTTTCCGGGTTGCGGAATCTTTCCGTGGCCGAGTACCGGCCCGCCGGGACCGGCCCGCCCGTCCTGCGCCTGAACGCCCGCATGGAGGAGGACGCCGCGGCCTGGGGGTTCAACCTGGTGTTCGAGGACGGCCAGTGGTGCATCCTTCTGCTGGACCTGGGCCAGGGCATGGCCGGGGCCCAGGGGAGGGCCACCGGGGCCGCCTCGCCTCCGGTCCCCTGAGGCAGACGCCGGTTTCCCCGGCAGCGTGCCGTGGCTGCCGGGGATGCGGGGACCCTCCCAGCGACCCTTCTCCCTTCGCGTAGCGGCCCGGGGGAGCCTTCCCATGAAAAACCTGCGGATAAACAGCATCCTCTCCAGGCGTTCCTTTCTCCAATGGGCCCTGGGCCTTGCGGGCGGGGCGGCCCTTTCGCCCCTGTTCCCCTCCCGGCCCGCCATTGCCGGAGCGGGGCCGGGGAAACGGCTCATTTTCCTGGCTGTAGACGGCCTGCACCCCGCCTACCTATCCCTGGACGCCCGGGGTTTCCCCGGCGGCGGCCCGGGAAACCGGCTCATGCCCAATCTCCACAAGTTTCTGGAACAATCCCTCTGGTTTCCCGAGGCCCAGGCCTATCTCCCGGCGGCCACGGACATGAACCACTTGAACGCCCTGGCCGGCACCAGCGCGGCGGGGCACGGCATCATCGGCGTGTGGGCCCAGCCCGTGGGATGGGACAAAAAGGGCCGGGCCATCATCGCCCATTCGGCCCTGGCGGACGCCCGGGACGCCTCGGGACGCCCGGTGGACACCCTGTTCCACGCCTGGAAGCGGCAGAGGCCCGGGGGGCTGACGTTTTTCATCTCCGGCAAGGAATGGGTGGCTGACATGTTCCGCCAGGACCCCCGGGGCGGGTTTGACCTCCTGGTGACCGGCAAAGGACGGCCGGACTGGCTGCCCGAGCCGGAAAAGGGGAGCTTTTCCGACCCTCCCACAGACCCGGACGCAGCCTGCGACCCCGAGGGCGGCCGCCAGGGGATTTTCGGGGGCAGGGGCTGGGGGGCGAGCCCTCTGTGGACCCGGATGTACACGGGCCAGGGCTCGTTATTGACCCTCCAGATGGAGCATTTCGCCAGCCGGTTCCCCCATGATTCCTGGATCGTGGACTCCACCCTGGCCGTGTTCGACCGCCAGCCGCCGGACCTGGCCTACGTGCTCCTGGCCCAGTGCGACGATGGGGGCCACTGCATGGGGAGCGCCTGGGACCCCGGGGAGTTCACGGCTGCGGACCCGCCCCACGAGCCGCCCCGGGGCTGCGAATCCCGGCCCGAGTGGCAGCTCGTGAGCCGCCGGAACCCGCGTATTTTCCGGGAGCCCTGCCTGGACGTGATCCGGGACGTGGACTTCCAGTTCGGCCGGCTGGTGGACGGGCTGGCCGCCCGGGGCATCCTGGACCAGGCCTGCGTGGTGCTTTTGTCCGACCACTCGGCTGTCAACCACCTGGCCACGGACGACTTTGCCTCCACGGACATCATGGGCATTCTGGAGGGCGCGGGCTTGGTCCGGGACGGCAATGTCTACACTTTTTCCGTTTCCAGCTACGGCGTGCTCTACTGGCGGGACCGGAAGGAGCAGGTGGGCCGGGCCAAAAGGGCTCTTCTGGCCCACCGGGCGAAAAACCCGGAAACCGGGGAGACCGAGTGCCCCTGGTGGGTCCTGGACCGGGAGGAGATGAAGAACGGGCTGCCGGGGATCAGCCTTCCGGGGGAGCTGTACCACCGGTATTTCGTGGAGCAGGACCAGGAGCAATCCATGATCTGGCCGGATCTCTTTGTCCTGGCCAGAAACGGCTGGCAGATCCCGGTGTACAACGGCCACGTGCCCAACGTGGGCATCAAGGCCCCGAAGTGGACGCCTCCCTTCCGGGTCTACAACGGCGGCCACGGCTCGGTGGACACCCTCCCCATCCTCGCGGCCATCCGGGTCCCCGGCGGCCGGACGGGAGTGTCCCCAAGCCCCATCCGCATCGCGGACCTGGGCGTAACCGCCGCCTCCCTCTTCGGCCTGACCCTGCAAAGCGCCAACGCGGGCCGGGACCTTTCCGGGGAGCTGTTGGGATAAAAAAAGCGCCCCGGAGCCGCATGGCCCCGGGGCGCTTTTGGTTTTTCATCGCGATTTTCGTTGTGAACCGGTTCCTATCCTCTTCCCGTCAGCGTCTTGGGGATGCGGCCGGTGTGGGCGCATTCGGAGCGCAGGCGGCGGCCCACGATCCTTTCCGTCATCTGGCCCACCTCCAGGATCTTGTCCACGTCCAGGCCGGTTCTGATGCCCATCTCGTCCATCATCACAACCATGTCCTCGGTGGCGGTCAGGCCCGTGATGGAGGGGTCTTCGTAGTAATACGAGCCCGTTCCGCCCACCGGCACGCCGTCCATGAAGTTGGCGGGCTGGCCGCCGATGCCGCCCAGTGAGCTTTCGTACTTGATGATGCCCGCGTTCAGTGCTGCGAGAACATTGGCCAGGCCCCATCCGCGGGTCACGTGGAAGTGGGCCAGGTGCAGGTCCGGGTTGGGCAGGGCGTCCAGGATCATGGAGAAGTATTCGTACACCTTGTCGGGTGGCGCGGAGCCGTCGTGGTCCGCGTGCTCGATGTCGTCCGCTCCGATGTCCAGGAAGCGTTTCGTGAACTCCACGGCCTTTTTCAGATTCGTGGGGCCCTCGATGGGGCATCCCCAGATGGTGGACACGGTGCCGCAGACCTTCATGCCCGCATCGTGGGCCTTGGGAATCCACTCCTCGCACATCTTCCAGTACTCCTCCAGGGAAAGCCCGGAGTTCTTCTTGTGATGGCTCTCGCTGGTGGAGACCATGAACAGGATGCGGTCCGGACCGATGCCCTCCTGGCGGGCCTGGATGGCCCGGGCGGCGGCGCGCTCCCGGATGGTGATGCAGGAGAGTTCCACGTCGTCGATGTATTTGGCCACCTTCTTGCTGGTCTTCAGACGCTTCATGAGTTCATCGGCGTCCTTGAACTGGGGCATGAGCACCGGGGGACCGTAGTTGGTGATCTCCAGGCGCTTGTAGCCCGCCAGGATGAGCTGTTCGGCCACCCACAGCTTGGCATCGGTGGGGATGAACTTCTCCTCGTGCTGGAACCCGTCGCGCACGGTGATGTCGCCCAGGATGACTTGTTTGGGATATTGCATCAAAGCCATGTCATGTCTCCTTTTCGTAGGGGGGGGCATGGCCCCGTTATTATCGTGATCGGATGGCCTCCCCCAGGGGTGCGAAGCACCCCAACCCAAAAAGTTTTTGGGAAAGGGGGGTGCAGGGGGGAAAGCCCTTTTTTCAAAAAGGGCTTTCCCCCCTGCTCTAGAACCGCAAATTTCCAAAGTTGGGATCAGCCACGGGGTTGAGCATGCTCACCTCAAAGGCCATGGCCAGCCAGTCCCGCATCTGGGAGAACGTCAACACCTGGTCGTTCAGCAGGCGCGCGCCGGTGTAGAAGGGATGGGCCTCGCCATCGTACTTTTCCATCATCCGGTTGCGGAAGGCCTGCTTATCCTCCTCGGTCATGGGGTTCTTCCGGGCCTCGCGCTTGCGCTCCTCGATGGAGAAGAGGACCTCGGCGGCGGAACGGCCGCTCATGACGGAGGTCCGGGAGCGCATGGTATGGAACAGGAAGTGGGGCCGGTAGGCCCGGCCGCACATGCCGTAGTTGGCCGCGCCGTTGTCCGGCCCGATGACCATCTGGATGCGGGGCACCTGGGAGCAGGACACGGACCGCACCATGTCGGCGCCGTATTTGCCGATGCCCGCGTGCTCGCTGGCCGAGCCCACCATGAAGCCCGGGGAGTTCTGGAGGAAGAGCAGCGGCACCTTTTCCTGGCTGCACCGGATGATCCACTCGGTGGCCTTGCGGGCGGCCTCCAGGAACAGGATGCCCGCGCCGTTGGACGCGATGATTCCGACAGGCATGCCTTTCAGGAGCATCTTGCCTGCCACGATGTTGTCACCCCGGCCCCGGGCGTATTCCTTTTTGTACTCCACGAATTCCCCGGCGTCGGCCAGGGCCGGGAGGATGTTCCGGATGTTGATGCCCTGGTGGATGTTGGCCGGGAGATTTTCGTAGATGGCCGAGGCGGGGGCTGCAGGCTCCTGTTCGGGGAACCGTTGCAGTTGCAGGGCCTGGGGCTTTTCCATGGACAGGATGGCCCGGATCCGGGCCACGGCCTCATCCTGATTTTTGCAGAAATGGTCCGCGCCGCCGGAGATGCCCGTGTGGACCTTCGCGCCCCCCAGGTCCTCGGCGGAGATGACCTCGCCCGTGGCTGCCTTCACCAGGGGCGGGCCTCCCAGGAAGGAATAGGCCAGTTTGTCGATCATCACGGACTGGCAGGCCATGAACACGATGTAGGCCCCGCCGGCGGTGTTGCCGCCCGTGGACAGGGTGATCTGTTTCAGGCCCATGGCGGACATGCGGGCCATGTTGTAGAACATGGCGCCGAAATGGTCCTCGCCCGGGAACACGTCGGCCTGCATGGGGAGGAAGGCCCCGCCGGAGTCGGCGATGTACACGCAGTTCAGGCCGCAGCGCTCGGCTATGGCCTGGGCCCGGAGGTGTTTTTTCACGGTGATGGGAAAGTAGGTGCCCGCTTTGACCCGGGGGTCGTTGGCCACGATCATGACCCAGTTGCCATGGACCTTGCCGATGCCCGTCACCAGCCCGGCGCAGGGCACGTCATCCACCTCGGGATAGCCCATGCCGAAGCCCGCGATGGTGGACAGCTCGAAAAAGGCCGTGCCCGGGTCCACCAGCTTGTCCACGAGCTGGCGCACCGGGAGCTTGCCCTGTTTGGCCAGGCGTTCCACGGCCTTTTCCCCGCCGGGGTTCATGGCCAGGGCCATGCGCTCGCCGAGCTTGTCTTCTTCCGCTTCCCAGTGGGTCTTGTTCACGCTTTTCGCGTCCGCCATGAATGTCTCCTATTTGCCCTTGAAAACGGGTTTGCGTTTTTCCCGGAACGCGGCGAGCCCTTCCAGCCGGTCTTCGGTGGGAATGGTGATCCAGTAGGCGTTGGACTCGATGGCGAGTCCGGTGGAGATGTCGGTCTCCAGGCCGTTTTGGATGGCGTACTTGGCCTGGGCGATGGCGATGGGACCCCCCAGGCAGATCTCTTCGGCCAGGGCCACGGCCGTATCCACCAGCTTGTCCCCGGGCACCACCCGTTCCACCATGCCGATGGAAAGGGCCTCGGGGGCCGGGACCCGGCGGCCGGAGAAGATTAGTTCCTTGGCCTTGCCCCGGCCGATGAGCCGGGGAAGACGCTGGGTGCCGCCCGCGCCGGGGATGATGGCGAGCCGCGTCTCGGTGAGCCCCAGGGAGGCGGTCTCCGCGGCAAAGCGAATGTCGCAGGCCAGCGCCAGCTCTGTGCCTCCGCCAAAGGCCGCGCCGTTCACCGCCGCGATGACGGGCTTGGGCAGGTTCTCGATTTCCGTGAAGGTGTTGCGGATGGTGAAGATGAATTCCTTGACCTGGGTCTCGGTGAGGGTGGCCCGCTCCTTCAGGTCCGCCCCGGCGCAGAAGGCTTTTTCCCCTGCGCCGGTGATGATCACCACCCGGACGCCCGGGTCGAAGCGCGCCTCGTCCACCCGGGCCTTCAGGGCCCGGAGCATGGCGAAGTTGAAGGAGTTCATCACCTCGGGCCGGTTCAGGGTCAGGATGAGAACCTGCCCGCGAAGTTCTTTCAAAACCAGGGAATTTTCCATGGGCATTCCTTTGCATAGGGGCCGAACGGCCGGTCAAAGGGGTAGAGACGGTCCTCGGGCGCGGAAAACCGATGGGG
>JAHJUF010000171.1 GCA_018829095.1 Pseudomonadota bacterium
TGCATGCCGTAGCAGATGCCCAGGACCGGGATCCTGAGGTCAAAGACCGCCGGGTCCATGGAGGGGCTGCCCGGCTCGTAGATGGATGCCGGGCCCCCGGACAGGACGATGCCTTCCGGAGCCATGTCCCGGACCTCCTCCACGGTGACCGTGGGGGGCACGATGCGGCAGAACACGTTCATCTCCCGCACCCGCCGGGCGATGAGCTGGTTGTACTGGGAACCGAAATCGACGATGAGGATCATGGGGAACCTTAACAGGCGGCCCAAAAACGCGAGTTGCGGCGTTGCGCTTCGTCGTTTTTGAACGGCCTTCTCAAAGCCTGTTTTTCGACAGGCTGTCATGCCGCGCAGTGGGCTGGAACTTTTTGTCTTTTGCCCGTGATTATGGTAGATGGCCGTCAAAAGTCAATGCGTTTTTCCCCCGCCCGCCAGGGCCGGATGGGCCGGAAAACCGCCTCCTTTCCAGCTTTTCGGGACGTCATGGAACCCTCCCCCACCCTGGTGCAGGTATACGAAATCCAGACCCCGCGCGAGGCGCTGTCCATGGCCGGGGCCGGGGTGGACCGCATCGGATCGGTCCTCGTTTCCCAACGGGAATGGAAGGTCCCGGAGCTGCGGGAGACTCTGGACGAGGCCCGGGCCCTGGGCCTGGGCACGAGCCTGATTCCCCTGTTCTCGGATCTTTCCGCCGTCTGCCGGGTCCTGGACTTCTACCGGCCGGAGGTGGTCCACTTCTGCGAGGTCCTTTCCGGCCCCCGGGCCGCGAAGGCCGGGGACCTCGTCCGCCTCCAGGAGGAAGTGGGCCGGCGCTTTCCCGGCATCGCCCGGATGCGCACCATCCCCTTCGCCCCCCCGGGCCTGGGCCACCGGGTGCCCAGCCTGGCCCTGGCCGGGCTCTTCGCCCCGGTGTCCGAGCTTTTTCTCACGGACACGGTCCCTGTGACCGTGCCCGGCGTCCGGACTTTCCAGGACCCTGTGACCGGATTCGTGGGCATCACGGGCCGGACCTGCGACTGGGCCCTGGCCCGGCGCCTGGTCCGGCAAAGCCCCATCCCCGTCATCCTGGCCGGGGGCATCTCCCCGGAAAACGCCCTGGACGCCGTGCTGACCACGCGCCCGGCCGGGGTGGACTCCTGCACCCTCACCAACATCCTGGACAACAGGGGCCGACCCGTGCGTTTCGCCAAGGACCCGGCCCGGGTGGCGGCCATGGTGGCGGCGGTGCGCCGGGCGGACCGGCTTCTGGGACGGGCCCGGCTCCATCCTCTTCCTGAAGGATGAAAAACCCTTTCGTTCGTTTTTGAAATAGTTTCGGATGGATAGCCCTCAAGCCCCCGGCAAGGGGAGGGGAGGCTGATGGCTTTTTGTATAAGTTTCAAAATGTTATCCACTGCCACCTTCCATCGGCCAGGGGGAGTCCGGGGGCAGGCCCCCCCTTTTTCCTTTCTCCATGGCATGCGTAAGCCTTGACAATTGCTTTGGATTCATTTAGCTTGCCTCCCATGTGCCGCCTTGGCGGCCCAAGGGCAGCGATTGTTGTTTTGTCGGCGTGGCGGCGCAATCCGGGAAGGTTCTCCCGACGCTGCGGGTCCAGGCTTTGAGGACCCCGCTTTTTCCGCCCCGCGCATCGGGCGGCTTCGGAAACGGCCGGGGCACAGGTTCTTATCGGGCTCATCCTTCCATGAAATGTATTGACGGCATCGAAGGCGTGGTGCGTTGCGTCCTGGACGGATTCAAACTCCGGTACGCCGAGGGGTCGGACGACGACTCCGAGTTCGCGGCCAACGTGAAGACCACCATCGAAAACGCCTGCCGGTTCCTGGACGAAAACAAGGAAATCGGGGTTTCGGGCCAGCTCTTGCGCCAGGTCCTGTTCGACGAGTCCCAAAAATGGTGGCTGGAACGGGCGGGGCGGCTCCAGAAAAAGGACGCCGAGGAGGATGGGAGCCTGCCCTTCCAGACGGACGAGGAATATAACGAATTCTACTTCAATAGCCTCTACAACCGGGGCGTGTATCCGGCTTGAGGCATGGAGCGCTGAAGTTGCAGGAACTGGACGACGCTGAACTGAAGAAGGAAATCGACGAGATCATGGCCCGGGTGGACCGGGTGTGCGGAAGCATCCGCGAACTTTCCGGCGACCGCGAGGAAGCCGCGGAAAAAAAGGCGGAGCAATAGCCCCGGACAAGGGGCGTCACAGAGGCATCCGGAGGGGCGATGGCACTCACCAAGTCGGAAATCGTGGACAGGATCTATGAACTCGGTTTCACCAAGAAGGACTCCGTGCGGGTGGTGGAAGAACTCATCGAGATCATTAAGCATACCCTGCAAGGCGGGGATGACGTCCTGATTTCCGGGTTCGGCAAGTTCTGCGTGAAGCAAAAAACCCCGCGCCGGGGCCGCAACCCCGCCACGGGCAAGGACCTCATGCTCCGGAGCCGGCAGGTGGTCACCTTCAAGTGCTCGGGCAAGCTCCGGGACAAGATCAACGGAGAAGAGACCGGGGACTGATTTCCGTCCCAATTCCCAAAGGAACATTCAAGCCCCCTGGCCAGCCGGCCGGGGGGCTTTTTTTTTGGGTTCATCCGGTTTTTGTGTACCTGGTTACCAAGGCAGGCTTTACTGGGAAACGGTTGAAGCAGCCCCCCCCCTTTACAAAAAAAGCAGAACCCCCCTTTGAA
>JAHJUF010000172.1 GCA_018829095.1 Pseudomonadota bacterium
CTGGCCCATGCCATTGCCAAGGCCCTGGAAATGCCACTGATCGTACTGAACGTGAAATCCAGCATGAAGCTGGTGGAATGCCTCTACCAGTACGACACCCTCACCCGCCTGAATGACTCCAGGTTCGGGGACAGCAAGCGGGATGTAAGCAACATCGAGGAATACATCCGCATGGGCAAAATCGGCCAGTCGTTCACGGCCGATGAAAGGACCGTGCTCCTCATCGACGAAATCGACAAGGCGGACACGGACTTCCAGGACGACATGCTGGACGTCCTGGACCAGATGGAGTTCGACATCATCGAGGTGGACAAGCGGATCGGCGCCCGGCACCGTCCGGTGATCATCATCACGTCCAACGCCAAGAAGGATCTCTCCGACCCGTTCCTGGGCCGGTGCAACTTCCACCACATCGCCTTCCCGGACCCCAAGATGATGCACAAAATCATCAAGGTGCATTTTCCGGATATTTCGGAAAAGATCATGGGGGCGGCCATGGACACCTTCTACAAGCTCCGGGAACTCGACGGCATCGAGAAGAAACCCGCCACCCGGGAGCTCATCAACTGGATCCGGGCCCTTTCCGCGGACCCGGATTTCAAGCCCAAGCAGCTGGAATCCGGGGAGGTCCCTTACCTGGGAGTCATCTTCAAGAAGAGCCCGGACTTCCACCGGGCCACTAACCAGACGAGACGGCGTTTATAGGAGGCATCAAACACTCTTATGTTCGTGCCTTTTTTCTATACTCTCCGGGAGGCCGGGATTCCCGTTTCGCCCACAGCTTTTCTGACCTTCCAGCGCACTCTGGACCAGGGGCTGGTGCGGAACCTGGACGATTTTTACATCGCGGCCCGCGCCACCCTGGTGAAAAGCGAGCGGTACTTCGATCTCTTTGACCAGGTTTTTGCCCACCATTTCGAGGGGGCGGAGATGCCGGACACGGAGGGCGTGGACCTCACGGACGCGCTCCGGCTCATGTTGGAGGAATGGCTCAAGGACCCCAAGGAACTGGCCGAAATGCTGGGCGTGGACGAGGCCATCTTGTCCAGGATGAGCCCGGAAGAGCTCATCGAATACTTCAAGGAAAGGCTCAAGGATCAGGACGGACGCCATGATGGGGGTAATCGCTGGATCGGCACCGGGGGCACATCGCCCGTTGGGCACTCGGGCGTACATCCGGGCGGCATGCGGGTGGGGGGTGTTTCCCGGAACAAGAGCGCGGTCAAGGTGGCCATGGAACGCCGGTACAGAGACTACTCCCTGGAAGGCCCCTTGCGGGAGGCCTTGATGGGCGAGGCCATGAAACGCCTCCGCAACCTGATCCCCATGGGGCCCAAGGACCGGGTGAACGTGGATGAAACCATCTACCAGATCACGAGGAACGGCGGCGAGATCGAAATCATTTTCGAAAGAAGCCTGAAGGACCGCTTGAAAGTGATTCTCGCTATCGACAATGGGGGGTGGTCCATGGACCCCTACATCCCCGTGGTCCAGACCCTGTTCGACTACGCCCGGGCCCAATTCAAGGACTTTAAGAGCTACTTTTTCCACAACACCGTGTACGAGGTGCTATGGGAAGACCCCGCCCGGAGGGCCAAGCCCCGGAAGGTCTTGGAAATGGCCCGCCTGGACCCTGAAACCCGGCTCATCCTACTTGGGGACGCCTCCATGGCCCCCTACGAACTCATGGCTTCGGATGGGTCCCTGTACCTCGACGACCGGAGCGGCCGACCCAGCATCGAACGGCTCCAGTTCCTGGCGGATATCTTTCCCCACAGTGTATGGCTGAACCCCGTGCCCGCGAGGATGTGGTCCTACACCCGGACCATCCAGGCCATCCGCCAGATTTTCCCCATGTTCGAGCTCACTATTGACGGCCTGGAAGAGGCCGTGGATCTCCTGATGAAAAAATCCTGACCCCTGCTGTTTCGTCAACGGTTTGACATCATACGTATTTTTCATGTAGATTGCCTCTTGAGGCAGGTCAGCTACAGAAAAGCCCCCTATTATCGGCCAGTTAAACGGAAGGAAGCCATCGGGCCCCAGGTCCGGTGCGGCTCCCGGTGACAAGGTGCCAGCCATGGATGCCACGGAACTCCTGTCTAGAATTCATCTGTTCCAGACCCTCTCTCCCGAGGACCGGGAAGACCTCGCGGGTCTTTTGCGCACCCAGAAGGTTCGGGCGGGGGAAGCGCTTTTCCGCAAGGGCAACGAGGGAACCACCCTCTACATCATCCAGGCCGGGTCTGTGAAAATCGTCCTGCCCTCCAGGCTGGGGGACGAGATGATCGTCACCATTTTCACCCCGGGAGAGTTCTTTGGGGAAATGTCCATCCTGGACGGCATGCCCAGATCGGCCGATGCGGTGGCCGTGGAGCCCTCCACGCTCCTACTCCTGAACCGGAGTGATTTTCTTCACTTTCTGAAAAAGAACGACGCTGCCATGGAGGCCATTCTGGCTTGCCTTTCGGCCCGGCTGCGCCAGACGGACGATCTTCTGGAGGACACTTCCTTCCTGAACATACCGGCCCGCTTCGCCAAGAAGATCCTCCAACTGGGGGAAATGTTCGGAAAAAAAGAGGACAATACCATGGAAATCCGCCTCCGGCTTACCCAGAAGGACCTGGCGGACATGGTGGGCGCCACCCGGGAGAGCATCAACAAGGAACTGCGGGTCCTGAGGGAAAAGGGCCTCGTGACCCTGGAAGGAAACGTTTTGCGCATCGAGGATGTCACCCGCCTCCATCGGCGGATTCGATAGCAGCAAGACCAAACCGCCCCACCGTTTTTCCGTACCGATTTCTCTACAGGAGGTTGCCCGGCGGGATAGGGAATCAGCCGGGCCCGGGGCGCGTTAAGACTTTACATGGCTTTGGAATTCTTATACATCAGGCCATCTGACAAATCCTGCTTTCCACCCAGTTTCGCCGGAGGAGATGAATGGGCAAAAAGAGTCTAGTAAAGTCCACCAAAAAGAAAGCTGAGGCCCCGAAAGAGAACCAGGAAGCCCCGGAAGTCGCCAAACCCAAGGCGGCCAAGGAAAAGGCTCCGGCCAAGAAGGCGACTCCCAAAAAGACGGAAGCCAAAATGGCCCCCGCCGGAAAGGCCGACAAACCCAAGGCGCCTGCCCAAAAGGCAGCGGCCAAGAAGGTGGAACCCAAGGCCAAGCCCGCTCCCTCCCTGCGTGAACTCCTGAATCTCAAGTTTTCGCCCCTGAGCACCTTTTCCGTGGAACCGGCTCTCAAGCAGGAAACCGGCTCGTTCACAGCTCCGGAAATCGCGGATGTTTTTGACCCGGAAACCGGCAAGAGGGTGAAGGCTCTTCTGCTACAAAAGTTCGACTTGAAGGCCGTGGCCAAGGAGGCTGCCGTCGTCGCCACACCGGAAAAGGCCGAGGCGAAACCGGCGGTCGTGGAGAAAACGCCCCTCCCCCCGCCCCGGGAGGAAGGCGCCCCCAAGGCACCACGCCCGGTAGCCGCGAAACAGAAAAGTCCCACGCTCACGGAACCGGAAAAGCCAAAACCCGCCGAGACAGTCGAGGCCTTCCATGAAGCCCAGGAGGAGCCGCCTGTCCAGGAAGATCCGGTTCCGGATATCATCACGGAATTCGCCCAACCCTGGGACAGTCCGGAAGAGGGATGGGAAAACGTCCTGGAAAACACGGACCGGGCCCTGGCCACCATGGAGAGGGGGCTTTTCGCCTTCATGGGCAGCCTCCGGGAAACCCTGTATGGATTCAAGACAGCCGTACGTTCCGATCCGCCCCTGGCCCAAAGGCCCTGGTTCGTCCTGGGGGTGCCCCTGGCGGTGATCCTGGCCCTGTTGATGCTTTTCACCTCCTGGGGCAATATGGGGAACTATTACCTGGTCCCCATGAAGAGCGGCTACCTCCTCAAGAAAGGCCGCTTCGCCCCCATGGGATCCAGGACTGTGGAGCGCCTTCCCGGCCTTACGGTCCAGGGCGATTTCGCGGAAAAATACTCCTGGGACCAAGCCTACATGATCGTCCAGGCCTACTACCTGGACCGCATGGATGGAGCGCTGAAGAAACCTGAGGGCCCGGATTACCAGACCGCCAGGAAGTTCCTGGAAAAAGCCCTGACCTATGCGCCGACTTTTGAGGAAAAGATTTCCCTGCGTGCGGCCCTGACCCGGCTGGATTTTGACATCCTCATGAGCCAGGTGGACGAGGCCCTCACTTCGGAGGCGGCCTCCAAGATCCGGGAAGCCAAGGATCTCCTGAAGGATGCCACGGTTCTGGCGTCCACTCCCGGGCAAAAGGAAATTCTGAGGGATCAACGCATCCGGGCCGCCCGAGCCCTCCAGGCCCTGGAAAAAAAGAACTGACGCATTCACGGAATTCGACTGCCGAATAGGGGGCGGGCCTGAAAAGGCCCGCCCTTTTTTTGGTTTTGGAGGGGGCTTTATACCCATTTACCCAATAAGCAGGCCATGAGAAAATCCCCTCTGCCCCCCTTTGTCAAAGGGGGGAACCCGCTTCGGGCCTTGCTCTGCCTGTTTCGTGAAATGGCTTCAGTACAAGTGGCACCAGACCTGGACCGGGCCCCGGGTCCTGGCGTCCGGGTCCACGCTGCGACAGACTTCCATGGCCTGGGGGCATCGGGGGTGGAACCGGCAGCCGGAGGGGGGCCGCGCCGGGGAAGGGGGCTCGCCGGGAAGAACGATGCGGTGGGTTTTTTCCTTGCCCGGTCTTGGCACGGCGGAGAGGAGAGCCTGGGTATAGGGGTGCTGGGGTTTGTGGAGCACCTCAGCTGTGGGGCCGTACTCCACGATCTTCCCCAGGTACATGACCGCCACCTCGTGGGACAGGGTGGAGACCACGGCCAGGTCATGGGAGATAAAGAGGTAGGACAGGGCCAATTCCTCCTGGAGGCGCTTGAGCAGTCGGATGACCTGGGCCTGGACCGACACGTCCAGGGCGCTCACCGCCTCATCGCACACCACCAGTTCAGGATTCAGGCTCACGGCCCGGGCCACGCTGATACGCTGGCGCTGGCCCCCGGAAAACTCGTGCGGATAGCGGAACACCGCGTCCGGGTCAAGGCCCACCCTGGAAACCACCTCCCGGGCGGCCTGCTCCCTGGAGCCCTTGAGCATACCGTGTTCAGCCATTCCCTCGGTGACGATGTCCATGACCGTCATGCGGGGGTTCAGAGAGGAGAAGGGGTCCTGGAAAATCATCTGGATGCGCTTGTGCCAGATTTTGCCCCGCCTGTTGCCCGGGGGCACGGGCTCGCCCCGGAACAGGACTTCCCCGGACCGGGGCACTTCCAGTCCGGCCAGGCTGCGGCCCAGGGAGGTCTTGCCGCAGCCCGACTCCCCCACCAGGCCCAGGGTGCGCCCCTTTTCCAGGGAAAAAGACACCCCGTCCACAGCCCGGACAAAGCCCATGGCGCGGTTCAGAACACCCCGTCGGATGGGGTACCAGGTCTTCAGATCGCGGACAGTCAGCAGGGGCTCGGGATTCATGAAACCCATTTCTCCGCCAGGAAACACGCGGACCGACGGCCACCTGAAAGAACGTACAGGGGCGGCTCCTCCTGTTCGCAGCGGCCAAAGGCGTCCGGGCACCGGTCATGGAACCGGCAGCCCGCTGGATAGTTGAGGGCGCTGGGGACCTGGCCCTTGATGGCATAAAGCTCCCGATCCGGGTCGAATCCGGGGATGGACCGCAACAACTCCCGGGTATAGGGATGGGCCGGTTGCCGGAAAAGCTCCCGGACCGGCGCCTCCTCCACCAGCTTGCCTGCGTACATGACCAGCACCCGGTCGCAGGTCTCCCAAACGACACCCAGGTCATGGGTGATGAGGAGGATGCTGGTCCGGTCTCTCCGCATCTCATGAAGCAACTCGAAAATCTGGGCGCTGGTGGTGACGTCCAGGGCTGTGGTGGGCTCGTCGGCAATGACGAGCTCCGGGTCCAGCATGAGGGCCATGGCGATCATCACCCGCTGCTGCATACCCCCGGAAAGCTCGTGGGGATAGGCGGATATGGCATCCCCGGGATCGGGGATGCCCATTTTGCCCAGCCACTCCCGGGCCCGCTCCAGGGCTTCCCGGTTTTTCATGGAAGAATGAATCGCCCATACTTCGGCCAGCTGGTTCCCGATCCTGTGGAGGGGTGACAGGGCGGTCATGGGGTCCTGGAAGATCATGCTGATCCTCCTTCCCCGGATCTGGCGCAGCTCCTGGTGGGACAGGGAGATAAGGTCCCTGCCGTCGAACAGTGCCCGGCCCGAGACGATCCTTCCCGGGGGAGAGGGGATGAGGGACAGCATGCTCATGGCTGTGACGGACTTGCCGCAACCCGACTCCCCCACCAGGCCCAGGACCTCGTTCCTCTGGATGGAGAACCCCACCCCGTCCACAGCGGCGAGCACGCCTTCGTCCGTGTCGAAGACCACCTTCAGGTCCGTGAGTTCTAAAAGGGGCCGGGTCATCGCAACCTGCTGTATTGTTTGGGATCAAAAGCGTTCCGGATTCCCTCCCCCACGAACACGCCCAGGAGCATCACCACGAACAGGGCCAGGGAAGGATACAGGATGAGCCACCAGGCCCACCGGAACTGTTGGGCCTGAGCCAGGAGTTCTCCCCAGGAGGGCGTGGGGGGCGGCAGGCCAAAGCCCAGGTAGTCCAGGGCTGCCAAGGACCCGATGGCCCCCACCAGGGAAAAGGGGAAGAACGTGATGATGGGCACCAGGGCATTGGGCAGGATGTGGCGAAAGATGATCTTCCAGGTGGGCAGCCCCAGGCCCTTGGCAGCTTCGACAAAGGCGGTCCTGCGAAGGCGCAGGAATTCGCCGCGCATGTAGTAGGAAATGCCGATCCAGTTGAATATCCCGTAGCAGACCAGGAGAAGGGAGAAGCTCCTGCCGTACACCGAGCCCAGGAGGATCATGACGTACAGAAAGGGCAGGGCGCTCCAGATTTCGATCAAGCGTTGCCCCGTTATGTCCACAAAGCCGCCGTAGTATCCCTGGACAGCCCCGGTCGCCGTGCCCAGGGCCATGGACACCAGCACCAGGATGATGCCAAAGGTGAAGGAGGTCCGAAGGCCGTAGAGGATCCGGGCGAACACGTCCCGGCCTGCGCCGTCAATGCCCATGATGTGGCCGGCCGTGGGGGGGTAGGGGAACCGCACCTCGGGCCGGATGAAGCTGGCCCTGTACCAGATTCCCCCAAGGTTGACCTTCACGTCCTCCACGAACCCCTCATGTCTTTGGCCGACCAGTTCCCGGATCCTGGATTGGTCCTGGGGGACCAGGGAGTCGAACAGACGGTCCGGGTCGGACTTCAGATCCAGGGTTTCGCCGAAAACCAGGCGCCTGGGTTTCCCGGCCAGGGAGTCCGGGTCCTTCAAGGTGAGGCGCACGCTTTGGGGGGGCGAGGACCGAGGCCGGAAGGTGGACAGGGAGATTTCCAGAGGCCCTTTTTCTCCCGGGACCACCACGGAGAGGGGAGGGGATGCGAGGTTTTGGAACCGCCTCTCCACAGCCTGTTTCAGGTCCAAGGGAAGGGAGAACCGGGTCGTCAGGTTTTCATCCAGGGGGGACCGGCCCGAAAAAAAGGTGTCTGCGGATTGGTTCCGGACGATGGAAAAATCCGGGTCCACGTTCACCGTGCCCAGGCGGGGGACGGCATCGAATTGCACGGTCACCTGATCCGGCAGGGGGATGGAGGCCGGGTCCACGCTTTCATAGGGGCCATAGGAAACCGGAGCGAAGACCATCCAGTTGTCTGGGTTTCCGAAAAACGCGGGGGTCTGGGTCAGGCGCTTGTAATCCGGCCGGGTTTGGCGGCCGTTTCCTGTAAAAAGATCATCCGGGTAGAACCGGACGGCCGGGAAGTAAAACTGGCCGTTGAAGCGCACAAGGAGCGGATTGGAGTTGGCCACCAACTCGGACCCCAGGCTCACTGCGTACAGGGCCAACAGGATCCAGAATGAGAAAAACGCCAGCCGGATGTGAGAGAAGCGCCGGAGGCGCTTTTTGGTGATGGGGGAGATGCGTGGAAGCAAGGGTCTCATGATGAAAAATGGATTCTGGGGTCAATGAGCACGTAGCAGAAATCAGACAGGATGTTGCCCAAAAGTCCCAGCACCGAGGTCACGGAAAGGATGCCCAGAAAAACCGGATAATCCCTGCCCACGATGGCTTCCAGCGAAAGGCGGCCCATGCCGGGGATCTCGAAAACCTGTTCGATGATGACTGAGCCGGCGAACATGAGGGTCAGGATGGATCCGAACCCCGTGGCGATGGGGATCAGGGAGTTCCTGAGCGCGTGGCCCCAAATGGCCCGCCGGGTGCTGCCGCCCTTGGCCAGGACCGTGCGCACGTAATCCCGTCCCACCTGCTCCAGGAGGGAATTCTTCATGAGGAGGGTGAGCACCGCAAAGTTGCCGATGACGTAGCAGAGCACAGGAAGGAACATGTGCATGAAGATGTCCCGGGCTTTCCCGGCAAAACCCAGGGATGCGAAATTATCCCCATGGAACCCGGCCACGGGGAAGATATCCCACAGGCTGTCCACGGTTCCCGCGAGCAGCATCTTCAGCACCATGCCAAAGGCAAACGCCGGAATGGCGTAGCCCACGAACACGGTGACGCTGGAAACAAGATCAAAGGGCCGGCCGTGGCGCAGGGCCTTGGCGATGCCCAGAGGGATGCAGATGAGGTAGGAAAGAAGGAATCCCGTGACCCCGAAAACCAGGGAGACCCGGAATCTCTCCTTGATGAGCTGCCAGGCCGTCTTGTTGGGGAACTTGTAGGACTCCATGGTCAGGCCCAGGCGGCTCCCCACCAGCCAATCCCGGTATTGCACCCAAAAAGGCTTGTCGAACCCGAAGTGGGCCTCGATGGCCTTGCGCTGCTCCAGGCTGATGGCCGCGTTTTCCCCGGACCGGGCCGGGGCCTCGTCCGTGCCCACGCCCCGCATGGCCATGATGGCCTGCTCCACCGGGCCGCCGGGCACGAACTGGATGAGCCCGAACACCAGGAGGGTGATCCCCAGGAAGGTGGGAATCACCAGCAGAAGGCGCCGGATAAAATAGCTGGTGCGTTCCATGCGTTCCTATTGGAGCGGGGCGGCCTTGGACTCTTTGAACACCTTGTCGAACACCACGGACAGGGGTTTGGGGGGGAGGGGACCCCCTGCCTCCATGGCGTCCGCCAGGTCCGCCGCGCTGTCCGGGTCATACCACCACAGGCCGTAGGCATCATCCTCCCGGCCGTACATGGAGAGCACGGTTTCCGGCGTGCCGAATTTGTTCCAGTACAGGAGCCTCGTGTAATCGATGTTCCAGAGCAGGGCGTAGGGATATTCTCCAAAGATGATCTGGTCGATCTCCCGGACGATGGCGTGGCGGGCGGCCACATCAAAGATGGTCTTCTGCTTTTCGATCAAGGCATCCACCCGGGGATCGGAAAACCCCGTGATGTTGCTTCCCCCGGGGCGGGAGGCCTCCTGGGAGTTCCACATGCCTTCCGGGTCCTTGAACAGCCCGGCGCCCCAGGCGGCCCATGTCATTTCAAAGTTGTACTCATCCATGTCCTTGGCCCATGCAGCCCAGTCCTTGCGGTCGATGAGCATCTCGATGCCCACATCCTTCAGGTCCTCCCGGAAGATGGACAGGAACCGCTCCGAGGAGGCGGAACGCTCTAGGAAACGGAAGGTGAACGCCTTCCCGTCCTTTTCCAGGATGCCCGTTGCAGGGTTCACCGCAAAGCCCGCCTCGGCCAGGAGCCCGCGCGCCTCCTTCTTGTCAAAAGGGGTCAGAGGATTGGGGCAGGGGTGCTCGGGCGTATACAGGTCCTCGTAAAAAGACCGGTGAAGAAAATACTGGTTGTACATGATGGTGGCGTTCATTTTTTCCCGGTCCACCAAAAGGGCCATGGCCTTGCGAACCCGGACATCGTCAAAGGGAAACCGGCGCATGTTCATGGCGAACCCCTGGAATCCAACGGGTTCCCTGTTTTGGACCTTCTGGCGCACGATCCAGTTCTTCTCAAATTTTTCGCCGGTGGTCTCGTTCACCCACAGCCGGGCCGTGTATACCGGGAATAGATCCACCTGGCCCTTCTTGAAAGCCTCAAACGCGTTTTCCCGTTCCTCGAAGAATTTCAGGCGAATTACGGAAAAATTGCCTACATGCTGGCTTCCAGGGCTTTTCCGGTCCCAGTAGTCGTCCCGCCTGAGGAGGGTCAAATACATACCCTCCATGAGTTCCCCCATGCGGTAGGGGCCGGAAATCACCGGGAACTCGAAGTTGATCTTGTTGAAATCGAGTTTTTCGTAGGCGTGGCGGGGCAGGATGTGGAAGCTTCCCAGGGCCAGGAGATTCTTCCAGTGAATCTCCGTGGCCTTGAAACGGATCGTGCGCTCATCCAGGATTTCCGGGGATTCGAACCGGGCCAGGGAGACCTTGTGGACGCCGGTGAGATTTTTGGGGTCCATGATGGCGTCGAAGGTCCATTTCACGTCCGCGGCCGTTACGGGCTTTCCGTCGCTCCATTTGGCCCCGGGGTCCATGTAGAATGTGAAGGTGGTCTTGTCCTGGGAAACCGACCAGCTACCGGCTAGGCTGGGAACGTAATCCAGTGTGATGGGGTCCATGCTCAGGAGGGTTTCGTACATCATGGAAAACACCGTGTTGGCCACGGTGCTGTTCTCCAGGTAGTAGTTGAGGCTTTTGGGGCTGGGCCCTATGAAAACGGACATCTCCCCACCCACCGTGGCATGGGGGCTGGAAAAAGGGTTGGCTTTTTCCACGTATCCGGGCCCGGGGAATATCTCGTCGGCCGCAGCCAGGCCCGGCAGAAGGAGGGCCAGGAAAAGGGCGAGGATGCGCATGGATGAATCCTTGAAAAAAGAGGGGAGGGTTAGAGGAAAGTCAGGGACCGGTCCATGGCCCCCATGCATTTTCCGCTTTTGCATCACTGTTTCAGAACGTCGATCATGCTGTAGATCCGGGGCGGATCTCCATCCCGGATTTTTCCGGCAAGGAAACGGGCGGCCTCCACGGTTCCCCGGGCATAGACCTCCCGGCCATTGACGTTGTGGGTGAAGGAAAAGAGCACGGTTTCGTCCGGGGAGACCAGGGAGTAGGTGTGCCATCCGTGGCCGCCGAGGTGTTCGGGGGGAACGCCCAGTTCCCTTGCCTGGATTTCCGGGTCCCGGGTTTTCTCGATTTGCTCCGGATCAAACTCCACACCCATGTGGTTGAAATAGCCCACCATGGCCCGGGCCGTGCCGGAGGTGTCGGCCTTGCCTTTCTGGTGGCTTTCCCGGACCGTGAGTCCATAGCCCGCAAAGAGCCCGGGGAAATGGGTGGCCGCGAACTCCATCATGGCGGAAAAACCGACGATCTCCCGGGCCATGTTGGGGGCGATGACCGCAGCGACGCCCGAACCCTCCACATCCTGGGCCAGCTTCTGCCGATCCCCGCCCGTGGTGCCCATAACAAAAGGTATGCCGAGGTCCACATATAGCTGAGCATTGGCGTTCACGGCCGAGGGGTGGGTGTAGTCCACCACCACCAGGGAGGCGTACCGGGTTTTCCAGTCCATCAGGGCCTGGCGGTGGATTTCCGGGAGGGCCAGGGCGATCCGGTTTTCCCGGACCTGGACGAATTTCTCCTCGACCCCCTGGCCGGTGAGGGACACGGGGAGGAGGGCGAAGTCCGGATGATCCTCGAAAAGGCGCGCACAGGCCAAGGCCATGTTTCCGGGCAGGCCGCTCACCAGGACAGGGATGGGCTCCATGGGTGATCCTTTGATTGGGGCAGCCTTCCCGCCCAGGGCGGAAGGCCGAATGCAAATAAAAGACTACCAGACAAGAAGGGCCTATGGCAACCGGATGCTTGCATTACCTGTCTGGTTTTCGAGGGGAAGCATGGTCTTTTTTCGGTTCCATCTTGATCAGTGCTCTGGTTTGCTATAAATGAAAAATTTGTGCGAAAAATCTTAAATCCCAGCCGGGCCGGGGCATCATGAAGAGGGCCCGATATTTCCCGGCGGGAGGAGATGGCAATGAAAGCCTACACAGGACCCCGGGCACCGGAAAACCTATTGGCCCTGAAGCCTTACGTGCCTGGGAAGCCCATCGAAGAGTTGGAGCGGGAATACGGCGTCCGTGACTCCATCAAGCTGGCTTCCAACGAAAATCCCCTGGGTCCGTCCCCTAAGGCCCGGGAGGCTGTGATCCAGGCTGTGGAACGCCTCCACAGGTATCCCGACGGCGCGGCCCACGAACTCACCGCTGCCCTGGCCGAAAAATTTTCGTGCGACCCGGAGCAGATCGTCCTGGGCAACGGCTCGGACGAGATCATCCAGATGCTGGCCCAGGCCTACCTGGGTCCCGGGGACAGCGCCGTGATGAGCGATCCGGCGTTCCTGATGTACGAAATCTCGGTCCAGACCCAGGGCGGAGAGGCGGTGAAGGTGCCCCTTTCCGGCATGGACGCGGACCTGGACGCCATGGCGGGACAGATCACGGAAAGCACCCGCCTGGTTTTCGTGAACAACCCCATCAACCCCACGGGCTCCATGGTGACGGGCAGGCAGTTCGACGCCTTCATGGAACGGGTGCCTCCCGGGGTCCTGGTGGTGGTGGACGAGGCCTACATCGAGTTCAGCCGGGACCCGGACTGCCTGGTTTCCCACACCTACGCGGTCCAGGGATTGCCCGTGGTAACCCTCCGGACCTTTTCCAAGGCCTACGGACTTGCGGGGCTGCGCCTGGGCTACGGGATCATGCCCAAGGAAGTGGCCCAGATCCTTCAACGCATCCGCCTGCCGTTCAACGCCAATCTCCTGGCCCAGGCCGGGGCCCTGGCGGCCCTTTCGGACTGGGAGCACCTGGAACGGACCCGCCAGGTGGTACACGAGGGCCTGGACACCTTTTATAAGGAGTTGGGCCGCATGGGATTGGAATTCCAGCCGAGCCAGGCCAATTTCCTCATGATCCGGGTCCCCAGGCCGGCGGACGAGGTCTTCAAGAGCCTGTTGCCCCTGGGAGTCATCGTGCGCTCCATGGCATCCTATGGCTATCCGGGCCACATCCGGGTTTCGGTGGGACGGCCGGAGGAGAACCGCCGATGCCTGGACGCCCTGGCCAGGGTGCTGTCGTGAATCCCTTCATCGTGGCCATAGACGGCCCGGCCGGGGCCGGGAAGACCACGGTCAGCCAGATGCTGGCCCGGCGCCTGGGGTGCCTCTACGTGGACACGGGTGCCCTGTACCGGGGAGTGGCCGTCCTGGCCATGCGGCGCGACATCGGCCTTGACGACGACCTGGGCCTGGCCAAGCTGTGCGAGAACCTCAAGATGGACCTGGAACTCACGCCCGACGCCACCCGGGTGCTGGCCAATGGCGAAGACATCACCGCCGGTCTCCGGACCCCCGAGGTTTCCATGGCCGCCTCGGCCATCTCCGCCCGGCCTGTGGTGCGGGCCTGGCTCCTCACGGTCCAGCGTTCCATTGGGACGAAAGGTTCCTGTGTGTTTGAAGGCCGGGACATGGGCACGGTGGTGTTCCCGGATGCGAAGTTCAAGTTCTTCCTCACCGCTGATCCCCGGGTCCGGGCCGTGCGGAGGCACAAGGAACTAACGGCCAAGGGGCCGGCTCCCTCCCTGGTGGAGGTGGAGAGGGACATCCGGTTGAGGGACCGAAACGATTCGACCCGGTCCACGGCACCCATGGCCGCCGCTCCGGACGCCATTTTCCTGGACAGCACCGAAAAAAACGCGGATGAAGTGGTGAAATCCATGCTTGAAATCATTCGGGAGGCGCAAGAGATCAATTGACTATTGTTTTATTGATAAAGGCTTGCTAAATACTATAGTTTCATGCTCGATATCCGCGTCTGCGGTTCGGGCACATCCTAGGACAAGGGGGTAGTATCTTTGATGGAAGAACTGGCCAAGGAACAACAGGAGAAAAACATGGAGCAGGAAACCGAACCCGGAACCCAGGCCGCTGAACAGGTGCAGGCAGAAGCCACCGCCAACCCCGTGGCCCAGGAGCCGGAACCCGAAGACGTGGAAGCCTCCCAGGAATCCGAAGGCGTGGAAGCCTCCCAGGAGCCCGAAGACCCTGAGCCCGAACCCAAGCTGTCCGCTGCGGAACGGTATGCGAACCTGGATGAGGATGAAGTCTCCCAGGAAGAGCTCATGGAGGTCTATGAGGAGAGCTTCAAGCGCTTCGAGGAAGGTGAGGTCGTCCACGGCCGGATAGTCCAGGTGGACAAGGAATACGTCCTGGTGGACATCGGCTACAAGTCCGAGGGCATGATTCCGGTCCGGGAGTTCCTGGAGCCCGATGGCACGATGAACGCCAAGGTCGGGGATGAAGTGGA
>JAHJUF010000173.1 GCA_018829095.1 Pseudomonadota bacterium
CCGTTCCATGGCGGCGGTGAGGCTCTCCCCTTCGTTCATCAGGGAAGGGTCGCCCTCCAGGATGAGGTGGAAGGCCAGGAGATCCCCGGCGGAGACCCCCCGCTGGAAAACAAGCTCGTAGATGGCCTTTCCATGGAGGTACTCGGCCAACTCGCCAAAGGCCGGGTGCCCCTCCAGGGGTTCGCCCTCCACCCGGATGTCCTCGGCCGTGACGGAAAGGATGAACTCGGGCTCCCGGACAAAATGCCGGGACAGGGCCTCGGCCATGCGCTCCATGGAGGTTTTGAGCTGGGGATGGCCCGGGGGATAGAGCTTGATGTTCTTCCGCACCACGTTCAGGCGGGTCAGCAGGTCCACCAGCACGGGGTCGTCGGGAAGTTGCCCCCGGCGTTTCTTGTCCTGTTTCGGGGTGGGATCCAAAGTCTTACACCTCCAGGACCACCGGCAGGATCACGGGCCGACGACGGATGACAAAGGAAAAGTACTGGCGCAGCGCCCGCTGGATCTTGCCGGTCAGGATTTCCACCCGGTCCGGCCGGGTCATGTCCGCTTCCTCCAGGACCTCCAGGACCACGCATCCCGCGTCTTCCAGCAGGTGCCCGGTCTCGATCTCGAACACGAATCCCTTGGACGAGAACTGGGGGCCGAGGATCACCACGCCCGTCTCCTTGTCCAGGACCAGGACCACCACCACCGTGCCGTGCTCGGACAGGGCCCGGCGCTCCCGGAGCACGCTGGCCCCCACGTCCCCCACCCCTTTGCCGTCGATGAGAACCCGGCCGGTCTCCACCTTGCCTGTGATCCGGGCCCCGCTGGCGGAAAACTCCAGGACATCACCGTCCTGGGCGATGAGCACCCGGTCCGGCCCGATGCCCATCTGACCGGCCAGGCGGGCGTGGTGCACCAGGTGGCGGTACTCGCCGTGGACCGGGATGAAGGTCCGGGGCCGGGTGAGATGGAGCATGAGTTTCAACTCCTCCCGGAAGGCGTGGCCCGAGACGTGGATGGCGGAGATCTTTTCGTAGATGACCTCGGCCCCCTGGCGGAAAAGGCTGTTCACGATGTTGGCGATGGCCTTTTCATTGCCCGGGATGAACTTGGAAGACAGGACAAAAGTGTCGTTTTTCCTGACCCGGATCTTCTTGTGGTTCCCGGCGGCGATGCGGGCGAGCGCGCTCATGGGCTCGCCCTGGCTCCCCGTGGTGACGATGATGACCTTGGAATCGGGCAGGTCCTTCACCTTGTCCAGGTCCACCTCCATGCCCGGGGGGATGGACAGAAACCCCAGCTCGCAGGCCAGGCGCACGGAAACCTCGATGCTCCGCCCGTTGAACACGATGTGGGACCTGGTCCTTTTGGCGATCTCCACGATGCGGGCCATGCGGGGGATGTTGCTGGCGAAAAGCGCCACGATGACCCGCCCCGAGGCGGCGTCGAAGATCTCGGACAAGGCCCGGCCCACCCCATCCTCGGAGATGGTGTAGCCTTCCTTTTCCGCATTGGTGGAGTCCGAGAGGAGCGCCAGGACGCCCTCGTCGCCGAACTGGGCGAACCGGGCCACGTCCGTGGCCTGGTCCGTGTCCACGCCGTGGCTGATCTTGAAGTCCCCGGTGTGGACCACCAGGCCCTGGGGGGTGCGGATGCCCAGGCCCACGCCGTCCACCACCGAGTGGCACACCCGGACGAACTCCACGTCAAAGGGGCCCACCTGGATGCGCTGGCGGGGCTCGACGGTGATCAGGGTGGTGCGGGAAAGGGCGTCGCGCTCCTCCAGCTTCTGGCGCACCAGGCCCAGGGTGAACCGGGTGCCGTACACCGGGGCGTTCACCTCCCTGAGGAGGAAAGGCAGGGCTCCGATATGATCCTCGTGGCCGTGGGTGAGGATGATGGCCGCCACCTTGCGGCGGTTGGCCCGAAGGTACTCGAAGTCGGGGATGACGATGTCCACCCCAAGCATGTAGTCTTCGGGGAACATGAGGCCGGAGTCCACCACCAGGATGGTGTCCCCGCACTCGAAGACCGTCATGTTCAGGCCGATCTCCCCGACTCCGCCCAGGGGTATGATCTTGACGGGAGGGCTATCCATGAGGTTTCGTTCCTGTCAAAAAGAGGCCTTAGCAGGCTGTTCAAAAACGTGAGCCGCAAGGCGCGCGAGGCGGGAAAGGGCGAGGCGTACTTTTGTACGTTGAGCCCTTTCCCGGTGAAGCGCAACGCAGCAG
>JAHJUF010000174.1 GCA_018829095.1 Pseudomonadota bacterium
ATCGAGGCCCTGTACCGACTCAGCCAGGCGGACGACGCCCGGCCGGTTCTGGCCCTGACCTCGTCTTCGGCGGCCATGGACCGGCTCATTCCCCGGCAGGTGCTGTGTGATTCCGTGGAATGGGTCCTGGCCGGAGAGGAACTGGACCGGGACCGGTTCGTTTCCAGGCTGGCGACCGGCGGCTACACCTCCACCCTGGTGGTGGAGGAACCCGGCGAATTTTCCGTGCGGGGCGGCATCGTGGATGTCTATGCCGCGCCCAACCCGGACCCCGTGCGCATCGAATTCGACGGGGAGACCGTGGCCTCCATCCGGTCCTTTTCCCCGGCCACCCAGCGCACGGTGCGGCTTTTGGAAGAGGTGATCATCCTGCCCGCCACGGAGGCCGTCCTGAAGGACGGGGGCGCTTCGGGCCTCATCCATCGGTTGAGGGAAAAGGCTCTGGGCCAGGGCATGCCAGTGACCCGGGTCCGGGAAATGGTGGAGGAAATCCGGTCCATGGGGCGCCTGGCGGGCCAGGAGAGCTATCTTTCCCTTCTTTATGAAACCTGCGGGACCCTGTTCGATTACCTTCCTCCTGAAACGCTGGTGGTCCTGGTGGGGCCGTCCCGAGTCCGGGCCGAGATGGAAGCCTCGATGGAGCGGCTCGCGGTCAACGTCCGGGAGACGGAGACAATCGGCCGGCTGGCCCTGGAACCCGGGGTGACTCATCTTGCCCCGGACGAGTTTTTCGACCGGGTGAACGGTCTGAAGCCGATCCTGCTGCCGGAGATGGGATTTTCCGTGCCCCAAGGGGACGGGCCGGGCAGCGAGGCTTTCCTGTTCGGCGTTTCGGACAACGCGGGCCTGGTGCTGGAGCTTTCCGCCCGCCACGACCGGGAGCACCCCCTCCATGTGTTGGTGGACTGGATCGAAAAACGCCAGGAAGAGGGTTGCACGCCCATCCTGGTATGCCGGAGCAAAACCCAGGCTGAGCGCCTGTGGTCCCTGCTCACGCCCTACGGCCTGGAGATGGAGACCGGCTGGCCGGACCGGCTGGCCCACCCCCGGGACAGCCGGGTTCACCTGACCTTGGGAAGGCTTTCCGGGGGGTTCGTCTGGTCTGGCGAGGGCCTGGCCCTGGTGACTGAGGCGGAAATCTTCGGAGCGGGCCGGGGCAGGCGCATGACCAGCCCCGCCAAATCCCGGCCCCGGACCGAACTCCTGGACCTGGGCGAGCTTCGCCAGGGGGATTACGTGGTCCACGAGGAGCACGGCATCGCCCGGTACGAAGGTCTTTCCAGCGTCACGTTGAACAAGGTGGCCGGGGATTTCCTGGTGCTCTCCTACAAGGGGGGCGACCGCCTCTATGTGCCCGTGGACCGGGCCACCGCGGTCCAGAAGTACCGGGGCGTGGAGGGAAGGGGCCCGGCTCTGGAGCGCCTGGGAGGCAAATCCTGGGAAAAGGTGAAGACCCGGGTCCGCCGGTCCGTGGAAAAAATCGCGGGCGAACTGCTCAAGCTCTATGCCGAGCGCAGGGTGCGCCAGGGTTATGCCTTTTCCCCGGCGGACAGCTATTTCACGGAGTTCGAGGAAGGGTTCGAGTTCGAGGAGACTCCGGATCAGGCCCGGGCCATCCACGATGTGCTGGACGACATGGAGAGGCCCTTGTCCATGGACCGGCTGGTGTGCGGGGACGTGGGCTACGGCAAGACCGAGGTGGCCCTCCGGGCAGCCTTCAAGGCGATTTCCGACGGCAAGCAGGTGGCCTTTCTGGCTCCCACCACCATCCTGGTGGAGCAGCACTTCCGCACCTTTTCCCGGCGCTTCGGCAACTACCCGGTGAAAGTGGCCTGCCTGAACCGCTTCCGCAGCCCGGCCGAACAGCGGGAGATCATCAAGGGGCTCGCCGAAGGAGCGGTGGACATTGTCATCGGCACCCACCGCCTCATTCAGAAGGACGTGAAGTTCAAGGACCTCCAACTGGTCATCGTCGACGAGGAGCAGCGTTTCGGGGTGAAGCACAAGGAGCGCCTGAAGACTCTCCGGGCCACGGTGGATGTCCTTGCCCTCACCGCAACGCCCATCCCCCGGACCCTTCACCTTTCCATGGTGGGCATCCGGGACATCACGGTGATCAGCACCCCGCCGGAACAGAGGAGGCCCATCACCACCTACGTGTGCCCCCCGGACAACGGCATCATCAAGGAGGCCATTGAGCGGGAACTGGCCAGGAAGGGCCAGGTGTTCTACGTGCACAACCGCGTGGAGAGCATTCACCGGGTGGCTGGGGCCATCCGGGATTTGGTGCCCGCCGCCCGGGTGGCCGTGGGCCACGGCCAGATGCCCGAGGACCAGTTGGAAAAGGTCATGATGCGCTTCGTGGACCACGAGGTGGACGTTCTGGTGTGCACCACCATCATCGAGTCGGGCCTGGACATTCAGTCGGCCAACACCATCCTCATCGACCGGGCCGACACCTTTGGCCTGTCCCAGATGTACCAGCTCGGGGGCCGGGTGGGGCGGGGCGACGAGCAGGCCTATGCGTATCTGTTCATCCCCGACGAGGCGGCTCTGACGCCCGACGCCACCAAGCGCCTGAAGGTTCTCATGGAGCACAGCGACCTGGGCGCGGGCTTCCAGATCGCCATGAGCGACCTCACCATCCGGGGCGGGGGAACCATCCTGGGTTCGGCCCAGTCCGGCCACGTGGCCGCCGTGGGCTACGAGATGTACTTGAAGCTCATGGAAACCGCCGTGGCGGAGTTGAAGGGCGAGGACATGACCATGCCCTTGGAGCCGGAGATCAACGTGGATTTCTCCGCCTTGATTCCCGAATCCTACATGCCCGATGTGGACCAGCGGCTTTCGGCCTATCGGCGGCTGGCGCGTATGGAAAAGGTGAGCGCCGTGTCGGCCTTCCAGGAGGAGATGACGGACCGGTTCGGCCGCCCCCCGGCCGAGGCGGTCCAACTCCTGTACAAGATCATGCTGCGCATCCTCTGCCAAGGGGCCGGGGTGCGGAAGCTGGACCTTTCGGGCATGAACCTCTCCTTTTCCATGAGCCCGGAGCACCAGAAAACTCCCGAGGCCCTTGCGGGAATGTTGGTCAGGGACCCGGATACCTTTTCCCTTACTCCGGAAGGCGTGCTCAGGGTGAAACTTTCCAGGGAGGGGCTCAAGGCCCGCGTGTTGGTGGCCAAAAACGTATTGAAGGACCTTGCGGCGCGTGTTAACTAATCGAATTCGTTTCCCCCGGGGGCCTGCCAGGAACGCCCCCCCGAGAGACAGGGCCATGAGAGCCGGAAAAAAAGGGCTGATGAAGGGCAGGGGCTTGGTCGTCTTGCTGTTCCTTGCCGCCTGTTCCGCTCCCCCGGCCCCCCTGGATCTTGTCGTGGCCCGGGTGGGGGAAACCTCCCTGAGCCTGGCGGATTTCGAATCCCGGTTCCTCATCTCCAGGATGGGAGGCGATCCGGAGGAGTTGGCGGAGCCCGAAAGCCGGAATCTCGCCCGGAAAAAGTTCCTGGCCCAGTTGGTGGAAGAAATGCTGGTACTGGAAAGGGCCCGGGAACTCGGCATTCGCCCGGACCCGGCCCGCCTGGAAAAGGCCGTGGCGGATGTGTCCGAGGGGTACCCCCCCGGAGCCTTTGAAGGGGTTTTTGCCCGGCAGGCGGTCCGGGAGTCGGCCTGGATGCGGGCCTTGGAGTGCCGTCTGCTGGTGGAGGAGCTTATCGGGCGGGAAGTGGAACCAAAGGTTCAAGTAGCGGATGAGGAAATCGCCGCTTTCCTTGAAAGAAAGATGGATGTGTATGCCCTGACTTCCTCATTCGAGCCCCCGCCCGAAAGCCAGGCCCAGTGGGAGGCCGCCGGGAGGGAGCTTTTCCGGCAGAAGAAGGAAGATGCCTATCGCAAGTGGCTGTCCGAGTTGAAAGAACGATACGTCATCGAAATCCATCGGGAGCGACTGGAATGATCATTCTCCGAAAACCGGCCCGTGCGCTGGGGCCTTGCATCGTGATGGCCGTGGCGGCCTTCCTGTTTCTGGCGCCGGGTGCCGGCGCGGAGGTCGTGGACCGCATCGTTGCCGTGGTGAACAACGAAGTGATCACCCTTTCGGACTTGAACAAGCTCTATGAGCCCGTTCGGGCGGAGGTCGGGAAGTCGGGTTACCCTCCCGAGGCGGAGGAAAAGATGCTCTACTCTATCCGAGAGGAAATCCTGAACAAGATGGTGGAGAACAAGCTGTCGGATCAGGAAATCGAACGGTTGGGGATCACCATCAGCAACGAGCAGGTGGACACCGCCATCGAAGGCATGAAAAGCTCCCAGAGGATCACCGATGACGATCTGCGGGGCATGCTCCTGGCTGATGGCATCACCATGGAGGAATATCGGAAAAGCATCCGGGAGCAGCTTTTGAGAAGCCGGCTCATGAACCGGCAGGTCAGCTCCGGGGTCGTGGTCACCGAAGAGGACGTGAAGGAGTATTACGACTCCCATGCCGAAGAGTTCGGGGGGAAAAGGGAGGTCCATCTGCGCCAGATTTTGCGGCGGGTTCCCGAGGATGCCAGCCGGACGGAGAAGGAGCGGATCAGGAAGAACGTGGAGGAAGCACGGAAACTCCTGGAAAAGGGCCATGCCTTCGAAGAGGTGGAGCGCTCCCATTCGGACATCCCCGGCCGGGGCGACCCGGGATTCTTCAGGGTGGAACAGCTTGCGCCGGAGCTGGTCTCGGCCCTGCCCGGCATGAAGCCCGGAGATTTCTCGCCTGTCCTGGAAAATGAAAACGGGTACCTGGTGTTCGATCTGGTGGAGGAAAGGGAAACCAAACCCACGCCCCTGGAAGAGGTCCGGGGCAAGATCGAGCAGAAGCTCTACAACCAGGTGGTGGACCAAAAATACGAAAAATGGCTCTCCTCCATGAAGGAGAGCGCCTATATCAAGATCATCCGGTGAACAGAACCCGCAAGGAAAACGAGGGGGAAAGCATGGAGGAAATCCAGGCAGCGGGGCCGGGTTCCATCCTTGCCGCCCGGAGAAATGAACTGGGCATGAGCCTGGAGGACCTGGGACGGATCACGCGCCTGACGCCCCGCACCATCCACGCCCTGGAAACCGAGGAATGGGAGAGCTTTCCGGCCCCGGTTTACGTGAAGGGTTTCCTCCGGTCCTGCGCCCGGGCCCTGGAACTGGACGGGGAGGACCTGGTGGGGCGCTACAACGCTCTGAACCGGGAGGCCGATAGCCCGAAGCCCGCCCGGGCCCCCGCACCCTTCAGGAAAAAGCGTATTTCCCTGGTTCTTCTCCTGGCCCTGGCCGGGGTTCTCCTCCTGTGGATCATCATCCTCCTGGTTTCCCCTGGCCGGGGTACGGCCACCGATGAACCCGCCGGTCCGGCCCGGGATGTGGTGACTCTGGGCCGGCCCGGAGCAGCTGTCCCGGAAGGTGAAGCCGGGGAGGGCGATGGCCGGTCCATGGTCCTGGATGTGTTCGCCTTGAAGGACACCACCATCAAGGTCATCGTGGATGACCGCCTGCCCGTGAACCACCGGCTCTCCAAGGGCGAACGCATCGTCCTCACCGCCATGGATCACTTCAATATCCTGGTGGAGGATGCCGGTGCGGTCCGGCTGGAAATGGATGGCAACCCGGTTCCCGTCCCCGGTTCTCCCGGGCAGGACGTGAACATCCGCATCCCCCCGAGATGACCATGGGGGGCGCGAGCGAACCGGCTTTCGTGTTGCGCCTGGTGCCCTATGGGGAAAGCGACCTGGTGGTGACCCTCCTTTCCCGGGAGCAGGGTGTTTTTCCGGCCATGGCCAAGGCTGCCCGGAAGAGCCAAAAGCGCTTCGGCGGAGCCCTGGAGCTTTTTTCCCGGGTCAACGCGGTGGCCGGGCGGGGCAGGAACGCCGGGATGCGCCTGCTCCAGGAGAGTACGGCCGTGCGTTCCCACGAGGGCATCCGCCGCGATGTGGTCAAGACCGCCATGGCCAGCTCCTGGGCCGAGGTGACCTGCCTGCGGGTGGAGGATGGCCAGGGAGGGGAACTCTTCGACCTTTTCGATTTCGCCCTGGCCGCCCTGGATGAGGAGCAGGCCGGGAGCCTGAACGCGCATCTCTTCTTTCTGGTGCGCTTCCTGGCGGCCATGGGCTTTTTGCCCCGGTTCACCTCCTGCGTGGCCTGCGGGAGGCCCCTTGATGATGAGGGGGTCCTCCGGTTCTTTCCGGCCCGGGGCGGCGTGGCCTGTGATTCCTGTGGCGTGGCTGGGGGCATGGCCCTGCATCCGGGAACAGCCAAGCAACTGGCCTGGGCCGCCCGGGGGGATCTGGCCACGGCGCGGCGCGTCCGGTTTTCCGGTGAGGCTGCCCAGGAGGGCCAGAGACTCCTGGAGCGGTTCCTTGCCTTTCACCTGGAGGTGGAACCCAAGAGCCTCCAATTTTTGCGCGACATCCAGAGGGCATGATGAACCCGAACGACCCGATGGCCGAAGCTGTGGCCCGGGCCCTGGAGGCAGGGCCGGTGGCGGCGTCCGCTCCCTGCCGTGTGGACATGGGGGGCACCCTGGACCTTCCTGCTTTCCACTACCCCCTCCGGCGGCTCTCCCCGGCCACGGTGAACATCGCCCTTTCCCTGCGGACCCGGGCGAGTCTTTCTCCCTGGGAGCCCGGGCGGGTCCGGGTGCGGTCCCTGGGGTTTCAGGATGCGGAATTCGATGCCGGGAGCGCGCCC
>JAHJUF010000175.1 GCA_018829095.1 Pseudomonadota bacterium
TTCAAAAAGGGTTTCCCCCACGCTTTCCCCCCTATCCACCCGCAAGGTTTTCGGCGGCGAAGGTCCAGTTGGCGAGGTGGTTGAGGAAGTTTTGGACGTATTCGGCGCGTCGGTTTTGGTAGTCCAGGTAGTAGGCGTGTTCCCAGACGTCCAGGGTGAGGAGGGGGGTCTGGTTGCGGGTCAGCGGGGTGTCGGCGTTGGAGGTGGTCACCACGCTCAGGACGCCCGCGTCCGCCACCAGCCAGGCCCAGCCTGATCCGAACTGGCCGTTGGCGGCCTGGGCGAACTGGTCCGCGAAGTTTTCGAAGCCCCCGAAGGCGGCGTCCATGGCCATGGCCAGGGCGCTGCCTTCCGGGGGTTTGCCTCCTCCTCCGGGCTTCATGGACTTCCACAGGAAGTTGTGGTTCCACGCCTGGGCCGCGTTTTGGAACAGGGCCAGGCTATCCGGGGCGGCGGCGGCGTGGGCGATTATGGCTTCCAGGGGCTGGCTTTCCAGGGAGGTTCCCTGGATGGCCTTTTGGGTCCTGGCCACGTAGCCCGCGTGGTGCTTGCCGTAATGGAGGGAAAGGGTGTTGGCCGAGAGGTACGGCTCCAGGGCGTTTTCCCGGTACGGCAGGGGGGGAAGCTCCAGGCTGGTGGGCTTTTCCGGCTTTTCCCCCAGGGTCCAGCCCGGCCCGGCCAGGGCCGCCGTCCCCGCCAGGGCCACGGCTCCGGCCAAAAAGGTCCTGCGGTCCATCAGGTTGTCGCTCATGGTCGGCTCCTTTCGCTCCAGGGTTGGTTTGGCTGATCCCAAAAATTCGATGTTGGGAAAGAATCCCCACTGCCCCCCTTTTCAAAGGGAGGTTCTCGTTGGGCTGGGTCCGCCTGTTTCGTGAAGCGGTATCAGTCCGCCCGGTTGCCCATGCGGGTGGTGAGGACGTAGCCGAAGGCCGTGGTCTGGCCGGGGGACAGGGACAGGTTGAAGCGCACGGTGTCCCGGTCCACCTTTTCAAACCCCGGCGCGCCCTTGTCCGGGACGAGATCGAAGCGCGGCGCGTGCACGTTCCGGGTGATGCGGACCCGTACGGGCACGTCCCGGGTGTTTTTCACGGTGATCTGGAACCGCCGGGTCTCGTCCCAGCCGGACACGTCGCCATTCTTGTCGAAAAGAAAATGGTCCGTGGAGAAGTCCATGAGCACGGGCGTGACCAGCACGTCTTCCACAGCCCCCAGGTTCAGGCGAACCTTCTGGTCCACGGGGATGTAGTCGAACTGGCTCCGGCCCTCGTAGGCCTCGCCGCCCTTTTCATCCACGGACCGGAAGACCCGGATGTCCCCGCCGGGGATGGGGGTTTCGCCCAGTTTGTGTTTCCTGTCGTTGGCAAAGGACAGGAACCGCATCACGGATGCCCCCCAGCGCTCCTCCTCGAACTCGTAGAGGTTCTCCACGGGCACGCCCCGGGTTTCAAAGGACAGAAGCCGCTTGGACCAGCTGTCCGGGATGGTCTCCGTGCCTTGGATGGAATAGACGAAATACTCGGAAAGCCCCTCCTTGACGATCTCCTTGGGCGCGGACTGGGCCATGGGGGCCATCATGGCCATTTCGCGCCGGGCCATCTTGACCATGCCCGCGGACTCGTCCATGGCCATGGGCCTGACCATGCCGGGCCGGCCGTAGGGATGCTCCCGCCGGGCCAGGGCCGCGATCTCGTCCAGGAGGTGGACCTTGCCCACGATGAGGCGCACGTGGGCCCCGGGGTAGTCCTCGCCCGAGCGGTTGTCCACCCGGACGTAGCCGGAGAGATCCATGGTCTTTTCGTCGGCCGAGAGGCTGCCCAGGTAGAACGCGCGCCAGGACAGGCCGCTGGTGAGGTAGGAGATCTCCATGGGCACGTCGGCCGCCACGCGGCTTTCCATGTCCCATACCCCGGAGTCGGGCGCGGCCGGAGGATAGACGAGGTCCGTCACATCCACCTCGGTTGCGTGCTCCCTGGGGAAAAGCTCCAGGCTGGTGGGGTCGATCAGGGTCCCGGCCCAGGCGAACTGGAGGCGGTTTTCGCCCTTGGCCAGGGTGAGCCGGCGGATGTCCCGCACCAGGGTGAGGTCTGCGGAATTGTAGATGGTGACGTACACCTCGGCCGGTTCGGGCAGGGTAACGAGGTCCACCCGGGCCCAGGCGGGAAGCGCGAGGAGGAGGATGGCCGCCGTGGCGAAAATCTTTTTCATGGCCGCCCCCCTAATTCCGAATGTTCTTTTGGACATAGCGCATGTTCCAGTCCAGCGTTCCGTGGGCCGGGAGGTCCAGCACGAACTCCAGCGTGCCGGCGTCCTTCCTTTCATGGGGATGGCTCGCCTCCTTCATCTCCCAGTCCCCTTCCACATGCTGGATCAGGGAAAGCCGGACAGCGGAATCCTTGAAGTTCTCCACCTTGGCTGCGAGCAGAACATCCTGGTCGTGGAGCACCACCCTTCCGCTCTGGTTCCGGCGGATGTTCAAGCTCTCGTCCTTCATCTTGCGCTGGGTCACCACCACGTCCCGGGAATCCCCGATGGTAAGCGACGCCTCTTCGCCCACGGGCAGGGTGGCCAGCCGGTCCTCCCCCAGGAAGATCGCCTCGCCCCCGGAGGTCGTGGAAAACACCCGGGCCTTGCCCTGCCACAGGGCGAACGTCCCCAGGCTCGCGGCGGCGTTGTTGGCGATCCGGTAGGAAACCGGGACTCCCACGTTGCCGGAGACCCTCTCCGGGTCCCAGGGAAGTTCGCCCGCATCGAAGGTCCAGGTCTTATCCACAGGCACCCGGGCCTGGGAGAAGATCATGCGCTTTTCCGTCTGGCCGTCATAAAGCGAGGAGCCGAAAGGCGGAACCCGGCCGGGGTGCACCGTGGCGTCCGGGAGGTCTTCGCCCGAAAAATTCCGCACCACCAGGTAGGCATGCAGGGAAAGGGACTTCTCGTCCGGTGCGGCTACGGCCTTGTATTCCACCAGGCGGTCCAGGTCGGCCAGAAGGTACGAAATGCGGGCCCGGACGTTTTGGGCCCCGGACGCCCAGATCTCCCACACCAGGGCGTTTTCGGCCGGGGGATAGGAGAGGGAGATGAGCCGGGCCTTGTCGGTCGGCGCGTCCAGGGAAAGGCGGATGGAATCCGGGTCGATGTTTACGCCCTTCCAGGAAAAATCCACCTGGTTCGAGCCCTGCTGGAGGGTCAGGACCCGCTCTTCCCGGATGAGGGTGGCCTGGGGATTCTCCATCCGGACCACGGTGGCCTCCCGGGCGGGGAGGGCCGAAAGCTTGGTGCGGCAAAACCCGGGCGGGGCCGGGGCAATGGCAAAAACAAGGGCCAGGGCCAGGGGGACGGAGAAGGCGGAACAGGGGCGCATGGGTCCTCCGGTTGCGGGTTCGGCGCGGACGCCGCTTTTCCGGGTTGTTCAGGCTGGGGGTATCAGACCGCCACCACGCAGTTGGCTTCGCCAAAGGGGCCGGGGACGTATCCGTCGGCCCCGGGGTCGTTCACCCATCGGACGCCGTCCAGGAGGAACCGGTACTGGTAGTCCTGGCCGGTGGGAAGCGGTACGGTAACCTTGAACTCCCCGCCTTTCAACCGCTTCATGGGCGTGGCCGAGACGTCCCAGGCGTTGAAGTCCCCCACCAGGGCCGCCGAAGAAGCCTCCCCGGCCGTCGCCTTGTCCAGGCTGAAGGTGGTCTTGCAAACAGATTTTTTCTTCAGGAACTCTTTCTTGATGGCCATGGCATCCTCCCGGAAAAAGACCAGTCTTTTCACCCATTGGACGGCTACTAGGAGAATATAATGCCGCCGGGGCCGGATGTCGAAGGCCCCGGGCGGGAAAAAGCGGATTTGGGCCAGGGCTGCTTCCAAAAAGGATTTCGTTATGAGATGGAGCGAAAAATTCCAGGGCGATAGAAATTTTGTTGAAAACAGCCCTATTCAGGAGGCACTTTGGATCTCGGCGCGCCGGAAGCAGGAGAGGACGTGGTCATTGACGAGCCCCACGGCCTGCATGAATGCGTAGCACACCACGGGACCCACGAAGCTGAAGCCCCGTTTCTTCAGGTCAGCGGAAAAGGCCCGGGACTCGGGGGTCTCGGCCGGGATGCCGCTCGTGCTCTCCCAGCGGCCCACCAGGGGGCGTCCCCCCACGAACTCCCAGGCGTAGGCGGAAAAGCTCCCGAATTCCCCGGCCACGGCCAGGAATGCCTGGGCGTTTCCCACGGCCGAGGCGATCTTTCTCCGGTTGCGCACGATGCCGGAGTCGTTCTCCAGCCTATGGAGGTCCCGCTCTCCGAAGGCGGCCACCCGGGCCGGATCGAAATCGGCGAAAGCCCGGCGAAACGCCTCCCTCTTCCTTAGAATAGTGATCCAGGAAAGCCCGGCCTGGGCGCCTTCCAGGACCAGGAATTCGAAAAGCGTCCGGTCGTCCGTCACCGGGACGCCCCACTCCCGGTCATGATAGACCACGTACAGGGGGTCGTCCCCGGCCCAGGCGCACCGGGACCTCAATATTCCGGCTCCTCGCCCGGGTTTCCCGAAAGGACCGAGCAGGCGCTGCTCCGCCCTTCGTAAAGCCGGAAGACCCGGTCCAGGCGGGTGAGCTTGAACACGTTCACCACGGGCTCCCGTATCCCGCAGATGGCCAGGCTTCCCACCCCCCCCAGGGCCTTCAGGGCGCTCACCATGGCCCCCAGGGCCGAGGAGTCCAGGAAATCCACGTGGGAGAGGTCCAACACGATGCGGCGGGCGCCGTTTTCGATTTCCTCCAGCATCCGTGCCTTGAAGTCAGCGGAAATCGAGGCGTCTATGCTTTTTTCCATGGGGGTGACGATCAGGATGTCCCCGGTCTTTTCTGCTTCGATGCGCATAAGCGTCTCCGGCATAGGAAGGATGGTCGGGCTTCGGCTTTGGCAAAAGCCCGTCAGGGTTTGGGAACGGGCTTTAAGCCCCAGATTTCCTCGCTGTACTCCCGCACGGTGCGGTCGCTGGAGAAATATCCCATGCGGGCCGTGTTCAGGATGGCCTTTTTGGCCCATCCGGTGCGGTTCTCATAGTCCTGGCCCGCCCGGGCCCGGGTTTCGGTGTAGTCCGGGAAGTCCGCCAGGTGCATGTAGCGGTCCTGGGGACTCAAAAGGTAGCGGTCCACCCATGCGAAGAGGCCCGGATCGTCCGGGCAGAACCGGTTGTCCCGGATGGCGTTCAGCACCCGGCGCACCCCGGCGTGCCCGCGGTAGATCTCAAATGGGCGGTAGGTTCCCTCAGCCGTTATCCGGGCGATGTCCTTTTCCAGGAGGCCGAAGATGTAGATGTTCTCCTCCCCCACCTCGTCCTTGATTTCGATGTTGGCCCCGTCCAGGGTCCCGATGGTCACGGCGCCGTTTAGCGCGAACTTCATGTTCCCCGTGCCCGAGGCTTCGAACCCGGCGGTGGAGATCTGCTCCGAGAGATCAGCGGCCGGGATCATGGCCTCTGCGAGGGTCACCCGGTAGTCCGGGGCGAAACATACCCGGATGAGGTCCCGGGCCTTCCGGTCCCGGTTCACCACATCCGCCACGCAGTGGATGAGCTTGATGATGTTCTTGGCGGTCCGGTAACCCGGCGCGGCCTTGCCCGCGAACACGTAGGTCTTGGAAACGGGAGGCTCCATCCCCTCGTCCACCAGGGCCAGGTACTCGTCCACAATGGCGAGCACGTTCAAAAGCTGGCGCTTGTATTCGTGGATGCGTTTGGCCTGGATGTCGAAGAGCGAATCCGGGTCCACCCGCACCAGGGCCGAGTCGAAGAGCACCCGGGCCAGGCCCTCCTTGTTTTTCTTTTTTACGGCCAGGAACTTTTCGCAGAAGGCCGGGTCGTCCGCCAGGGGCTCGATTTTTCTCAAAAGGTTCAGGTCCGTGATGAACCCCGGGCCGATGGCCTCCTCCAGCAGGTCGTTCAGGTCCGGGTTGGCGGCCAGCAGCCACCGCCGGGGAGTGATGCCGTTGGTCTTGTTGTTGAACTTGCCGGGCGAAAGCTCGTAAAAGTCCGGCACCAGGGTGTGCTTCACCAGCTCCGTATGGAGCGCCGACACCCCGTTCACCGAATGGGAGCCCACCATGGCCAGGTGCGCCATACGGACCTTTTTGTCCTCCCCTTCCTCGATGAGCGACATGCGCCGAGCCCGGTCCTCGTCCCCGGGCCAGAGTTCCCCGAGGTGGTTCAGGAACCGCTGGTTGATCTCGTGGATGATCTGGAGGTGCCGGGGCAGGACTTTTTCCAGGAGGGAAACAGACCATTTTTCCAGAGCCTCGGGTAGCAGGGTGTGGTTCGTGTAGGCGATGGTGCGGGTGGTGATGTCCCAGGCCGTCTCCCAGGTGAGCCACTGCTCGTCCACCAGGATGCGCATGAGTTCGGCCACGGAAAGGGATGGGTGGGTGTCGTTCAGCTGGATGGCCGCCTTGTCGGGCAGGAGGGTGAAGTTCTCGTGGGCGGCCGAAAATTGGCGAATGATGTCCTTCAACGCACAGGACACCAGGAAGTACTCCTGGATGAGCCTCAGCTCCCGGCCGCTCTGGAAGGTGTCGGACGGGTAGAGGATCTTGGAGATCTTCTCGGATTCGATCTTGCCTTCCACGGCGGCGAAATAGTCGCCCTGGTTGAAGATGCGGATGTCGAAGTCCTGGGAGGGCCTGGCCTTGTAGAGCCTGAGGTAGTTCACCGTGTTGCCGCCGTAGCCCGGAACGGGGATGTCGTAGGGCACGCCGATGACCACCTGCCAGTCCATCCACATGGGGTTGTACTGGCCCCAGAAGTCCTGGGCATGCTCGATGCGGCCGTACAGGGGCACGATGTGGGCCAGATCCATGCGCTCCATCTGGAGAGGCGCAGCCTCCTCCACCCAGGTGTCGGGCTTCTCCCGTTGAAAGCCGTTGTTGATCTCCTGCTTGAACAGGCCGTAGTCGTAGTGGATGCCGTAGCCGAAGCCCGGGAGGTCCAGGGCGGCCATGGAGTCCAGGAAACAGGCCGCGAGCCGTCCCAGGCCGCCGTTGCCCAGCCCCGCGTCCCGCTCGTACTCCAGGGTCTCCTCCAGGCCGCCCCCCAGGCTTTCCACCGCCTCCCGGGCCTGGTCCCAGATGCGGAGGCCATGGAGGTTGTTGCCCAGAAGCCGGCCCATGAGAAATTCCATGGACAGGTAGTACAGCCGTTTGGCCCCGGCTTTGCGGTACCGCTCCATGGTCTCCAGCTGCCGGTCCAGGAGCCGGTCCCGCACCGAAAAGGCCAGGGCCATGTACAGGTCCCGGGTGACCACCTGGTCCGGGGATTTTCCCAGGGTGTAGCGCAGGTGGCCCCGCATGGAAGCCGCCAGGGCCTCTGGGGTGTTCTCCAGGAAAGCGGGCTCCGGGGTATCGATTCTTCCGGGGGTCTTCTTCGCTGTCTTTTTGGCCACGGTCCAGCCGCCTTTCCCCATGTACCCGGATACGGGACGTCCCGGCGCAGTTTGGGATGAATACCTTTATATGCTTTTTTGCGGCACGATGCAAAACAGGATTTTACCCCCAAAACCGCCCCCGGCCTTCGGCCCGCAGACAGAAACCAGGGCAGGGCGGGTGGTTTTCGTGCCGGTTGCCAGGACCTTTCCGTCCTGGTATAGCTCTGCCCCGTGCGGCCAAAGCCGGGAAAGCCCGAGGCCCTGACAAGCCCGGCCCCCGACCCTGCCAGGCTGCCCGGAAAAACGATCTGCCGCGTTGCGCCTTGCCGTTCATTTTTTTTGAACAGCCGGATAAAGCCTATTTTTTTTGAAAGGAGATGTTTCCATGAAAGACGTTGTCATCGTATCGGGATGCCGGACGGCCATCGGAACCTTCGGCGGGACCCTGAAGGACATGAACGCCGCCACCATCGGCAAGGTCACCATGGCCGAGGCCATCCGCCGGGCGGGCATCGATCCGGCGCTCATCGACGACGTGCGCTACGGCTGCTGCATGGAGCCCGAGGACAGCCTGAACGTGGCCCGGGTGGCCTCCCTCATGGCTGGCGTTCCCGAAACCCAGACCGCCGTCACCATCAACCGCGTGTGCATCTCCGGCATGGAGGCCACCATCTCCGGCATGGCCATGATCCAGGCCGGCATGGCCGACATCATCCTGTCCGGCGGCGTGGAGCACATGTCCGGCGCGCGCTACGTGGTGCCCGAGGCCCGGTGGGGCTGCCGCCTCCAGGACGTCACCTTTGTGGACTCCATGATCCGGGCGCTCCACTGCGGCTCCCACCTCATGCCCGATGCGGGCGACGGCCCGGTGGACGCCACCCAGCCGCCCCTGTCCTACTTCGTGGGCAAGCCCTACATCATGGGCCACACCGCCGAGTTCATCGCCCAGCACATGGGTATTTCCCGGGAGGAAATGGACGAGGTGGCGCTCCGGAGCCACAACAACGCCGAGCGGGCCACCAGGGACGGCGACTTCGCCGAGGAGATCGTGCCCATCGAGGTGCCCCAGCGCAAGAAGGCCCCCCTCATCTTTGACAAGGACGAGCATTTCCGCCCGGGCATGACCGCGGAAAAACTCGCCTCCCTGCCCGCGGCCTTCGTGCCCAAGATCGGCAAGGTCACGGCCGGCAACTCCAGCGGCCTGAACGACGGCTCCACGGGCCTCATCATCATGAGCGCCGACAAGGCCAAGGAACTGGGTCTCACCCCCATCGCCCGCATCAAGGCCACCGGCCGGGGCGGCGTGCATCCCTCCGTCATGGGCCTGGGGCCCGTGCCCGCCGTGCGCGACCTCATGAAGCGCAGCGGACTCAAGATTTCCGACTTCGACCTCGTGGAAGTGAACGAAGCCTTCGCCGCCCAGTATATCGGCTGCGAAAGGGAACTGGGCCTGAACCGCGAGATCACCAACGTCAACGGCTCGGGCATCGGCCTGGGACACCCCGTGGGCTCCACCGGCGCCCGGGTCATCCTCACCCTCATGTACGCCATGAAAAAACGCGGCAACACCCTCGGCCTCGCCACCCTCTGCGGCGGCGGCGGCGTAGCCATGGCCTGCGCGATCGAGATGCTGTAACAGGCTGCCCAAAAACGCGATCCGCGGCGTTGCACTTCACCGGGAAAGGGCTCAACGTACAAAAGTACGCCTCGCCTTTTCCCGGCTAGTGCGCCTTGCATATCACGTTTTTGACCAGCCTGTTTTCAATAGGCTGGTAAGGATTCAAGGGTAGAAAAAAAATTGGGGGGACCTCTTTTTTCGAACGCGGGGTCCCCGCGTGGCCGCAGGCCGCGTGGGGTGCAAATAAAGAGGTCCCCCCAAACCCCCTCCAGAAAAAACCTGCCTCACGGGGCCGGAGCGGCCTTCATTCCAATTGTCCCGACATCTCATCCTTCTTGATAAAAACCGCGCTTCCCGGGCAATGAAAAGTCAGGACCCAATCGGGACGTTTCACCATGGCCTCAAAAAGGGGAGTGGTATCATTGATCAGGAGGATCTGGTGGGGGAATTCGTCCAAAAAGGATTCCCATCCCGGCTCCATCTGGAAAAAGCGGGCTTCCTTTTCCAGGATTTCTCCCGGGAACGCGGATTCCCAGCGGTTGTCCACGCCGGTTCTGACCCTGCCGTTCAAGCGCCAGATCGCGTATCCCGGCCATGGCAGCCCCACCTGGAGGTTTCCGGTTATCCGGTTGTCCTCCAGAAAATCCATCGCCTCCACCGGGTAGTACATGAGGCCAAAAGGCAACTCTCGAGAGGATAGGGCCCGGAAGGTGAACGGCCCGCCCAAAGTCGCGGAGAATGCGGCATGGGATGCCGCCAGGAACAGGCTGGAGGACAGGCCCATGAAAAGGAGGAATGCGGCTACCGGCCGCTTTTTGATGGCCTGTCCGAGGGGCCGGACAGCCGGAACCGGCTGGAAAGCCGCCTCGATCCACGCTGGAAGGTACACGGCCGTGGCCATGACAAAGAAGGTCATGTGCCGGATGCTCTTGAGCCCCATAAGAAACGTGACCCCAAGGACCAGCCAGGCGCAGGGTGCGGTTCGGACCTCGCGGCGGCCCAAAGCGAACGCCAGAATGGCATAAAGGAGAAAGAGGACCCCGTAACGGGTGTACGCCGGGTGGGGGAATACGGCGAAAAGCGGCCGCCACTCCACCGGCCACAAAGGGGCGTGGGCGGTCAGCCGGACCACGTTCAGGTACAGGCCCGGGCCATAGGGGTTTGCCAGGGCGGCCAGAGCCCCCAAGACCGCAAGGGCGAGATGGGGCCATGGACTTTCCTTTCGAATCGCCCGGCCCAAGGCGTAAAGGAGAACAACGCCCAGGCCGGAAACGAAGCCCGCGTGAAAATTGGCCCACAGGGTAAAGACCGGCGCAAACCACAGGACCCACCATGGCGCCCGGTCCTTCCGGCTCCTTTCCAGGACCCAGAGGGCCAGGGCGAAGAAGAAACAAGTATAGTCCCGGGCCTCCAGCATGGGGAAGGCCAGGTCAAAAAAATAGGACACAAGGATCAGGGCCAGCAAACGGGGGGGGGGCGGAGGCCCCCCTTTTTCCGGCCGCGAGAAAAAGGAAAAAGGCCGCGCCCAGGCCCAACAGGTATTTGAAAGCCGGAAGGCTCCACGGTCCCAACCCCTGGTGCAGGACATACTGGGCCGCGCAGGCAAGCCACTCATGGGAGGCCCAGGGGTCCAGGGTGGGCAGGTAGGAGAACGTGTCGTGATGGAAAACGGAAAAGCCCTGGTGGAAAAACTCCCTTCCCAGGGACAGATACATCCACGTATCGGGCGACGGCACGGGAAAGTATAACGAAAAAAACAGGCTTGAGCCTGCGAGAACCGCAAGGATGAAGGTGAACAGCCGACGCTTTCCGTTCCGGTTTCCCGAGATGGCGGGGTTCGCAGGCCGCCCGGCACCCTTGCCGCTTCCGTGAACCCCCTCATCGAACAGTCCCTCGCCCATGCCGCCCCTTTCGATTTGATTGCAGGAAATACATGCCATGCTGGAAAGAACCATGGCAAACGCGGATGGATTGCGCAAGTCTTGCAAGCCCCAGCCTGCCAACAGGTACTCCCCTCCCTCCCATACAAGTGGCCGGGTGCCACTGGCAGCCCATTCCAAGGAGCCTAAGGCGAGGGTGGCCCGGGCAACTCGTTGGCCGGGTGCGGAGCACAATAGGTAGGGGAAGCGGGTTGAGGCGGCTTATCGCTTTTTGGTCGTCCTGCCATTTCCACCGAATCCCCCCCCGCCCCCCTTTGGAAAAGGGGGGAAATGGCCCCGGTGCTCCTGCGCGCCCCAACATTTTGTGATCCCCCTGATTTCCTGAATTCGCGTATTCCTGCCACCTATCCACAACACCCCCGCCAGCATCCCGCCCCGGGGAAACTTCCCCGGGGCCGCTTTTTTGTGGATCACCTCCGCTCTCTTTCTCCGTTGGCCCGCAGCCTTCATCCGTGGTATTCTCGCCACCGCAAGAGCCTGGACGATTTCGCAAACTCCGGCCCCATGGCCGGACAGACATTTATAGGAGGTCGCAATGGCAAAGCCCGTGGTGGCGGTGGGACGGTACGAGGAGCCTGGGGAATCGGTGCGCAAGGTGGTGGAGCTGGCCGGGGGGATTCCCGGGGCGGGTCCCGGGGCCAAGGTGTTCATCAAGCCCAACATCGTGTTCTGGACCAAGGCGGTCGCCTTTCCCAAGTGGGGGGTGCTCACCACCAGCCGGGTCATGGAGGACATGGTGAAGCTCCTTGTCGACCTGGGCGTCACGGACATCACCATCGGCGAGGGCATTGTGGCCGATCCCAAGGACAAGGAGACCCCTCCCCACGCCTTCGAGACCCTGGGCTACCAGAAGCTGGCCCAGCGCTATGGCGTGAAGGTGAAAAACGTCATGGAGGGGCCGTTCAAAAAGGCGGAAATGGCTGACGGCCAGACCTTGCGCTTCCATGAGGACATCCTGGCGGCGGACCTGGTGGTGGACCTCCCGGCCATGAAGACCCACAACCAGACCGTGGTCTCCCTGGGCATCAAGAACCTCAAGGGCACCATAGACATCCCCTCCCGGAAAAAATGCCACAACGCGGACCCGGAAAAGGACCTCCACTGGTGGGTCTCCCAGCTGGCCGACCCCATGAAGTCCGTGTTCACCCTGGCCGACGGTATCTACACCCTGGAGCGGGGCCCGGCCTTTGACGGCCGCATCCACCGGTCGAACCTCCTGGTGGCCTCGGCGGATGTCCTGGCCGCGGACATGGTGGGCGCGCGCCTTCTGGGCTGGCCCCCGGACCAGGTGCCCTATCTCCAACATGCCGCCAAGCGCCGCGGCCGGTCCCTGGATCTGGCTAGCCTGGAAATCCGTGGCGAGGACCCCGAGGCCGTGGCCGTGCCCCACGATTTCGACTTTGCTTACAAAAGCGATGAAA
>JAHJUF010000176.1 GCA_018829095.1 Pseudomonadota bacterium
AGAAGGTCCGGCGCTTGGCGCTCCGCATGGCCATCAGCTCCAGGTTCCTGGGTGAAAAACTCACGGTTCTGGACGCCATGCCCATGGAGCGGATCAAGACCCGGGACTTCGTGGATGTGGCCACGGCGCTGGACGCGCGCAACGCCCTCTTCGTGCTCCCCGAAAAGAACGAAACCATCGAGCTTTCCGCCCGCAACGTACCCGGCGTCAAGGTGCTGAGAACCGAGGGCGTGAACGTGTACGACGTGCTCAAGTACGACCGCCTAGTCCTTCTTCTGCCTGCGGTGGACGCTCTGGAGAGGAGGCTTCTGGCATGAATTCCTACGAGATTCTCCTGCGGCCCGTGGTGACGGAAAAGAGCACCGGGGTCAAGGATCAGTTCAACCATCTCACCTTTGAGGTGCATCCCAAGGCCAACAAGGTGGAAATCGGCCGGGCCGTTGAGACCATTTTCAAGGTCCGGGTCACCGATGTCCGCACCCTGGCGGTCCGGGGCAAGACCCGGCGGAGGGGACGCACCCTGGGGCGCCAGAAGAACTGGAAAAAAGCGATTGTGACCCTGGCTCCGGGAGCCCGAGTGGAATTTTTCGAAGGGGCGTAAGACCCCCTTTTTGCACGGCGGTACCCGCCCGCCGGCATCGCCATGACCCCCAAGGTTTGGCGGTTTTTTTTGCGGAGGCAAAAGGAGGAGACCCATGGCGGTCCGCAGGATGAAACCGACGACGCCGGCGAGGCGGTCTCAAGAATACTCCGATTTTTCGGTCATTACGAAAACGGAGCCGGAAAAGAGTCTGCTGAAGCCGGGCAAGAAAACCGGTGGCCGGAACGTCTACGGCCGGATCACCGCGCGGCATCGGGGCGGCGGAAGCCGCCGCCACTACCGTGTGATCGACTTCAAGCGCGACAAGATCGACATTCCCGCCAAGGTGGCGGCCATTGAATACGATCCCAACCGGGGCGCCCGCATTGCCCTTCTCCACTATGTGGACGGGGAGAAGCGCTACATCCTGGCGCCGTTGCGCCTGTCGGTGGGCGACACGGTCACGAGCGGGAGCGAGGCGGATATCATGCCGGGCAACTGTCTGCCCCTTTCCAATATCCCTCCGGGAACTCATATCCACAACGTGGAGCTGAGGCCCGGCCGGGGAGGGCAAATGGTCCGGGGTGCCGGAACCTATGCCCAGCTTTTGGGACGGGAAGGCAAATACGCTCTGGTACGCCTGCCCTCGACCGAGGTCCGGATGGTTCTCTCCGTGTGCAGGGCCACGGTGGGCCAGGTGGGTAACGTGGAGCACGATGGCCTGTCACTGGGCAAGGCCGGCCGGAGCCGGTGGCTGGGGCGCCGCCCCAGCGTACGCGGTGTGGCCATGAACCCGGTGGACCATCCCATGGGCGGGGGCGAGGGCCGTTCCTCGGGCGGGCGGCATCCCTGCACCCCCTGGGGCAAGCCGACCAAGGGTTACAAGACCCGTAAGAACAAAACGACCAGCCGCTATATCGTGAAGAAGCGGTCGAGCAAGTAAGCAGCTAAGCGAGATAGCCGACGGAGGATGGTGCATGCCGCGTTCATTGAGAAAAGGGCCTTTTATCGACTGGGAACTCCTGAAAAAGGTGCAGATCGCCCAGGAGCAAAGTTCCAAGAGAGTCATCAAGACCTGGTCGCGCCGGTCCACCGTCATCCCTGAGATGGTGGGGTTGACTATTGCGGTCCATAATGGCAGGAAGTTTATCCCGGTGTTCATGACCGAGAACATGGTGGGCCATAAATTGGGGGAATTCTCCCCCACTCGGACCTTCTACGGCCATGCCGGTGACAAGAAGAGCAAGGGCAAGAGATAATTGGGGATAGACGCCATGCAGGTGCAAGCTAAAGCCAAATACATGCGCATATCGCCCTCCAAGGTCCGGAAGGTGGCCCACGTGGTAAAGGGCCGGCCGGTGGAGGCGGGAATGAACATGCTCCGGTTCATGCCTCAAAAGGCGGCGGAAATGGTGTACAAGGTTGTCCAGTCCGCCCTTGCCAATGTTGAGGCCCAAACGAGCATGAACGTGGACAGCCTGGTGATCCAGAACATCCTGGTGGACCAGGGACCCACCCTGAAACGTTTCCGTCCCCGCGCCCAGGGCCGGGTGGGGCGCATACTGAAGCGCACCAGCCATATTACCGTCGTCCTGGACGAGGCTTCCGGGAAATAAGGAGGATGTTTTGGGCCAGAAGGTAAATCCAATCGGATTGAGGCTCGGGATCGTCAAGACCTGGGATTCTCGCTGGTACGCGGAGAAGAAGAGGTATTCCCAGTATATCCTTGAAGATTTCAATATCCGTAAATTTCTGAAAAAACGGCTCCACCACGCGGGCATTTCCCGGGTGGAGATCGAGCGGTCCGCCAATCGGGTTCGCCTCCGGATCTTCGCGGCCCGGCCCGGCATCGTCATCGGCAAGAAGGGCTCGGAGATCGAGGTCCTGAAAAAGGACCTCTCCAAGATGGTCACCCAGGAAGTCTTCATTGACATCCAGGAGGTGAGGAAGCCGGAGACGGACGCCCAACTCGTGGCTGAGAACATTGCCACCCAGTTGGAGCGCCGGGTAGCTTTCCGCCGGGCCATGAAGCGGGGTATTTCCTCAGCCATGCGCTTCGGTGCCCAGGGAATCAAGGTCATCTGCGCCGGACGCCTGGGAGGCGCGGAAATGTCCCGGAGGGAATGGTACCGGGAAGGGCGTATGCCCCTTCACACCCTGAGGGCGGATATCGACTACGGTTACACGGAGGCCAGAACCACCTACGGTGTCATCGGGGTGAAAGTCTTCATCTTCAAGGGTGAGATTTTGAAGTCCGAAACCCCTGGGACCGAGGTGGTTGGCTAGGAGAAAATCATGCTCAGTCCTAACAAAATGAAATATAGAAAACGGATGAAGGGCAAGATGCGCGGCATGGCCAAGGGAGGCACCGAGCTGAACTTCGGCCAGTACGGGCTCCAGGCCACGGAATGCGGCAAGATCTCCGCCAAGCAGATCGAGGCCGCCCGTATCGCCATGACCCGTCACGTCAAGCGCGGCGGAAAGATCTGGATTCGGATCTTTCCGGACAAGCCCATCACCAAGAAGCCTGCGGAAGTCCGCATGGGTAAAGGCAAGGGCGCAACGGAAGCGTGGGTGGCCGTGATTCGGCCCGGGCGCATCCTCTATGAGATGGATGGTGTGGATTACGGCCTCGCCGCCGAGGCACTTCGCCTGGCGGCCCACAAGCTGCCCATCCGCACCAAGATCATCAGCCGGGGGGACATTTAATGAAACCCGCCGAAATTCGCGACATGAGCGTTGATGAGATCGAGGCCAAGATCGCCGAGCTGACCCAGAAGCTTTTCAACCTGCGGTTCCAGCACGCCACCGGCCAGCTGGAGAACACCGCCAAGCTTCCGGCCACCAAGAAAAATTTGGCCCGGTGCAGGACGATCCTTGCAGCCACGAAAAGAGGGTAACCCTCTGAGGGATTTTCGATGAAAGAACGTGGAACCAAGAAGCGGATGGTCGGGACGGTGGTTTCCGATCGCATGGATAAGACGGTGGTGGTGTTGATCGAGCGGACCATCCAGCACTCCGTGTACAAAAAATTCGTGCGCCGGCGCGCCCGCTACGCGGCCCACGACGAGACGAACGACTGCAAGGTGGGGGATCGCGTGGCCATCATTGAGAGCCGCCCCCTTTCCAAGACCAAGAGGTGGCGCGTTGCGCAGGTTCTGGCGCGCGCGGTCTAACATAGGGCGGGGAGCTTGTTTGCCCCGGACGGCGCAGTCCTGGCGAATGGTCCGGGAAACTGGTCCGCGCGAGAAGCTGCTGTTGGCCGGAAAATGAGAATTCTTTTTTGATGCTCCCGCCAGTAAAGGGGACAGGTCATGATTCAGACAGAAACCAGGCTTTCGGTGGCGGACAACTCGGGTGCCAAGGTGGTGCTTTGCATCAAGGTGCTCGGAGGCTCCCGGAGGCGATACGCGTCGGTCGGAGACATCATCGTGGTCACCGTCAAAGAGGCCATCCCCAATTCCAAAGTGAAAAAGGGCGAGGTCATGAAGGCGGTGGTGGTTCGGACCAAGAAGGAAATCCGGCGTTCGGACGGAACTTACATCCGCTTTGATGACAATTCAGCGGTGCTCATCAACGCAGCCCGCGAGCCCGTTGGCACCCGCATTTTCGGGCCAGTGGCCCGGGAACTCCGTGCCAAGCGGTTCATGAAGATCATCTCGCTGGCGCCTGAGGTGCTTTAGGAAGAGACGAAGATGGCGAACAAAACCAGCCGTATAAAAAAAGGTGACCGGGTCAAGGTCGTTGCAGGCAAGGAGCGTGGCAAGATCGGCCAAGTGCTCAAGATCCTGAATGACGGCGAAAAGGTCATCGTGGAAAATCTCAACAAGATCAAAAGGCACCAGAAGCCCGGCGGGGCGAACCGCCAGGGTGGGATTATCGAGCGGGAAGCCCCCATCCAGGCCTCCAACGTCATGCTCATGTGCGGCAAGTGCGTGAGCGCGGTGCGGGTTAAGCACCGGATGCTGGAGGACGGCAAGAAGGTGCGGGTTTGCGGCAAGTGCCAAGAGATCATGGAGAAATAGGCCCGGGAGAAAAAGATGTCCGGCTTGAAGAATCGTTACGAAACAGATGTGGCCCCCAGGCTCAAGGAGGCGTTCAGCTTTCAGAACGTCCACCAGATCCCGGCCCTTTCGCGGATCGTCCTGAACATGGGGCTGGGCGAGGCGATCCAGAACATCAAGATCCTGGAATCGGCCGCCGAGGAGTTGAAGGCCATCGCCGGGCAGAAGCCCGTGATCACCCGGGCCAAGCGCTCCATTGCGGCTTTCAAACTCCGTGAAGGAATGCCCATCGGCTGCATGGTCACGCTACGCCGGGAGCGGATGTACGACTTTTACTCCAAACTGGTGAACGTGGCTCTGCCCCGTGTCCGGGACTTCCGGGGTGTTTCCCGCAAGGGCTTCGACGGTTGCGGCAACTATTCTCTGGGCATCCGGGAGCACCTCATCTTTCCCGAGGTGGATTACGACAAGATCGATAAGATCAAAGGTATGAACGTGACCATCGTCACTACGGCGAGAAATGACGACGAAGGGCGGATGCTCCTGGAACTTATGGGAATGCCCTTCCGCAAGGCATGAGTCAGAATCAGGCGGCCCTTCCGGAAATGCCGGGGGGGCAGATTTAGAAGGAGGCTTCCTTGGCGAAGAAATCCCTGCGCATCAAGGCACAGCGCAAACCCAAGTTCTCGGTGCGGGCTTACAACCGCTGCCCCATGTGCGGCCGCCCCAGAGCTTTCATGCGCCAGTTCGGGATTTGCCGGATTTGTTTTCGTACCCTGGCCTCTAGGGGCCAGATTCCCGGAGTGATCAAGTCCAGCTGGTAGACGGCCGGATTGTGAAGGAGAAACAAGATGGGGATGACGGATCCCATGGCGGACATGCTCACGCGCATCCGAAACGGCGTCAAGGCTCGTTTCGAGCGGGTGGACATCCCGGCTTCCAACGTGAAGGTTGAGCTGGCCCGGGTTCTCAAGAACGAGGGCTACATCAAGGACTACAAGCTCATCAAGGACGGCAAGCAGGGAATCCTTCAGGTCTCCCTGAAGTACGGCCCATCCTATGCCCCGGTCATTTTGGGGATCCGACGGATGAGCCGGCCGGGCCGGAGAGTTTACCTGAAGAGGAAGGATATCCGTCCCATCTACAACGGGCTGGGCACGGCTATCCTCACCACCTCCCGGGGACTCATGTCCGACCGAGAGGCCCGGAAGAATAACCTGGGTGGTGAATACCTCTGCATGGTTTGGTAGTTGACGGCCAGCGGTCACGGCCCTGGCTTAAAAAAAAAGGAGTGTTAAATGTCCCGGGTAGGCAAGAATCCCATACCCCTTCCAGCCAAGATGAAGGTGGAGTTCGCCGATGGGAAGCTCTCGGTGAAGGCCGAAACG
>JAHJUF010000177.1 GCA_018829095.1 Pseudomonadota bacterium
GACCTATACGGAATGCTACATTTATCCCGCAGGCTGTTTCTCTTTGCTCGCCGCCTTTCGGCCTGTCGGCTGACGTTCATCGCCACGGCCGGAATCTTGCTGGGAATCATTGGACCTGCCCTCGACGCGCAAGCGGCCATGCACGAGCAACTGGCCATCTGCAACCAGAGCATTGCCATGTCCAATGCCATGACCGCTTACCCCCCCGGCGTCATGGCCGTGCACTTCAATCCCGCAGGCCTCACCAAGCTGAGGGGCAAACAGCTTGATTTGGGTCTCCATTATCCCGACCTTTCCTTTACCTCGCGCTGGGAGGCTCCGCCCAATTACGCGGGTTTTCTCTCCTACCGCAACGACCCGGTCATCGGCCTGGAGGACACCACCTCTGGCGGTGCCATCATCCTCCCCTTCAACGGCCCGGTGTCCAACTTCCTGGCCGGTCCCACCACGGGTTTTTCCTACAATCCGCCCGGAGAGCGCTGGACCGCCGCCTTTGCTGTCTATGCTCCATATGCAGCGGGTTTCGAACGCGCCCAGGGTCCCGGTGTTTATGGTGGGCAATTTCTGGGGCAACAGCGCTTGGTCATGGGCCCGGCGGTGGGTTACAAGCTCACTGACACCATCTCCGTCGGTGCCTCCATCGGCATGGGAACCGCCGCCATGGGCCTCCGGATGGCCTTTCGGGCTCCCCACGACCTTGTGGCTCTGACCGGTCTTCTCGGCGACATAACTCAAGGCCTGGACGACGTTATCACCCTGGGCCTCATCCCCTTCCCCCTATTCGGCGGAGGTCTGGATCCCTTTGAAGGAATAGGAAACGTGGAGGCGGCCGACCTCCAGGATAATTTCAATTATTCCTACAACCTCGGAGTCCTTTGGGAACCTTCGGACCGGTTTGCAGCGGGGCTTTGCTATCAAAGCGAAAGCGAGGCCAAATTCTCCGGCAATTACCGGATTGACTACGGTCAACGTTGGCAGAACATGATGAACTGGCTGGTGGCCAACCAGATCCTAGAGGTGATCACCAAGGCCCTGGGCCTTCCCACCGAAGGCGGGGTTTTGCAGGAAACCGGCCGCTCCACCCTCATGTTCACCTTTCCCCGCAGGATCCAGGCCGGCATCATGGTCCGCCCCATCAAACGCCTTGTACTCACCATGGATGTCAATTGGACGGACTGGTCCGTGGAAAATGCCAACGTGTTCCGCTTTGACCAGAGTATCCAACTTCTCCAGGTAGCCCAGCTCCTGGGCTATCCCCAGCCGGCCAACACCCTGGTTTTCAATCGGGAATTGGTGGACACGGTCCACTTCTCCTTTGGCATGGAATTGGCGCTCACCAAGTGGCTCCGCATGCGGGCCGGTTATGAGGACCGCCCCACCTCCGTGCGGGAAAACCTTCGAGATATGACTTTCGGCCTGCCGGACATGAAGGTCCATTCCTTTGGACTGGCCGCAGATGTCACCCGGGACACCACCCTTGAATTCGCCTTTGCCTACATCAAGGGTGAGGATATCTCCATGCAGCAGGACCTGGGGCAGATCTCCACCAACCTCAACAGCCGTGCCCTCACGGCCCTGGTCTACAACCCCTATTCCGGCCTGGACTACTACCAGCAAACCCAAGCCATCATCCTTTCCATGGGCATGAGCCATCGCTGGTAAGTATCCCCTCCTCCCGGGCGGTTAGGCTTTCATCTCCCCCTTGATCCAGGACCGCCCTTTCACCTTCTTTCCAGGTTGACTCCCCCTCGCATCCTTTCTCCCTTTCTCTTCCTTTCATGAAGGAAACCCGGCTCCAAGGGGCCTCTTTTCCAAGCGGCCCCAAGATTGGAAAGCCACTTTTTCCGAGCCTGTAAATTTATCTGTGTAACTGTGGAGGCGCGCTCGCTGGCCCTCTTTTGCATGCGCGCCGCCACAAACTGAGCCACATGCGTCCGGTTTACGTGGAGGCGATTTTTTCGAGGAGCTTTTCGTTGCACGAGGAGGCCCGCCCACCTGTATCGGCTTTTGTAGCCCATAGCGGCAGGAAGGATTTTGAGAGGGACCCCATGCCAGGCATGGGGCATGGGTCAAAAAAAGATGGAGATCAGGGATTACCGCCTGCGTTGTCCCTGGTGCCGCCGGCCGCCTGGCTTGCCCAGAAGGTGGCGCCCACATCCCATCGAATTTCTATACTGCCGCCAATCCAGCCGCCGGTGGCCGGGTTGGTGTTGATGTAATCCAGCAGGACAGGTCCAAAGTCGGTCCCGCCCAAGGTGATGCTGTTGACGCGGATGGTGCCCTGGAGGGTGAAATCGGTAAGGATCTGCGTGGAATAGGTGCCGGATCCAGTGGTGTAAAAATCCATGGTGGCCCCACGCTCCGGCCGGCCGATGCGTCCCGCGCCCGTGCCGCGGCCCGGGTTGGTTATGGCATCCGCAGCATTAGGGGTCTGATTGACATATATATGACTGATGATCAAGCCCTGTCCGGTGCCCTTGGTAAGCGAAATTTCGGTGATGTCCAACTCCCATTCGGAGTCGATCCACCAGGTTGCCCGCGTGGAGGTTTGGGGGACGTAGAAGTAGAGACGGGAGTTTCTCTGATACAGGTCCCGGATGAGCAAATCTCCCAGCCAGGTTCCGCCGGTTCCGGTTGGTCCTGTGCCTATCCAGAGATCGGCCCGCAAATCCGGAGTGGTGACGGCATCCGCAAAACCATCGGGGAACTGCAATTGCACGACGGTTTCAGTCCGGCCCGGAGGATTTATCCAATAGCCGCCGTCGTAGTAGTAATAGGAGGGGGGATCGTTCCAGCGGGTAAAGAAATCCAGGGTGGCGGGGCCGCCCCGGCCCCAGTCGGTTTCGTACCCGATATGGGCGTCTGTGGTCGGGGCCGCCGCAAAAGTGCCATTGCCACCGATTTCGACGTTATTCAGCCGGAGACCGCTGGTGCCGTTGAGCTGGATATAGCCGGTGCTGGTGCGGGCCTGGAGGATGAGGTTCGCCCCTAGCTGGGCCTGGATCTGGGTGAGATCGTCCTCTCCCATGACCTCCATGCGGGCCTGGGCCGGGGAAGCAAAAAAAGCCGCCGCGAGGGCCAGAGCCAGAAGGACGATCATCCGGCGGCCAGGCGCTGGACGCGCTCCTGCACAATGTGGGGTATGAGTGCCCAACCTCATCCTTCCGCTCTTCATCAGTTCCAAAATCCGACGTTGGCATAGGAATCGTTGAAATGGATCCACCATCCCCGCCCGGGAACGTGGGAGTTGACGTTGCCGCGGGCGTTAAATGCGCGGGGTATGTTGACAGCTCCCCCCTCGTGGTCACGGATGGTATTGGCCAGGGAAAAATAGAAATCCGTGTCCCCTTGTTGGGGGGCGGGGCCCGTGGTTCC
>JAHJUF010000178.1 GCA_018829095.1 Pseudomonadota bacterium
CTCCACCCGAAACCAATCCCCCTGCCTGTCCTCAATGGAAGGTCGCCTTGGTTTCATTGAAGTTCTCATCCGAAATCTGCAAGGTTCTGGAAGGAAAACAACCCGAATCCCGCAAATTCCGTTACCACAAATATGTATTTTATCAAGCAATTTCAATGGGTAAACGCTTTTTCAGGACCGACTACTTCAGGTAGCTTTTCACTTTTTCCCGGGTCTGCCCGTAGGTGGTCTCCAGGTTCTCCATGGCTTTTTGGGCCTCATCCTTAACGGAGTCCCACTTTTCGCCGCTGGCGGCCTCCACCTGGCGGTACCGGGTCCAGGCCCGGGCCCGGGCTTCCTTCAGAGCGCCCATGGCCTTCGTGACTTCCACCTTGGCGTCACCGCCCCTTTCCCTGGCCCAGACGGAAAGTTCGTCGATTTTTTTGTCCATCTTCTCCAGGGCCATGCGGGCCTCTTCCCGGAACTTCTCCTGGTCCTTCTTTTCCTCAGCGGAAAGGGAGCCCACGGCCTTATGAAAGGCCTGGTTCAGTTCGCCCACAGCCTGGTCCGTTTCCTCGCGGAGCTTGTCGAAACCCTCGTTGGCGCCTTCCCTCATCCTGGAAAGCCTGCTCTCGGCTTCTCCCTGCTTGCCCTGGAGTTCCTGGTAGGTCCTGTTGAGGGATTCCCGGGCATCCTGGCTCATCTCTCCCATATTCTTGGAAGCCCCGGACCACCAGTCGTTGATTCCCTTCTGGATCTCCGTGATCTTTTCCCGGGTCTGGTCGTAGTAGCCTGGCTCCTGGGAACCTTCTTCGCCGGTTTCGGCCCAAACAGCGGCCGGAATCCCGGCCAGCAGAATGAAAACCGCCGCAAGGGTCGTGATTTTTCCGAGTCTCATGGTGCCTGCCTCCCTGATTGTCATGTTGATGGGGCCGCCCCGAAACCCGGGGCGATCATTCATCTCAACAGATATCCAACACCAAATTCGCTCCATGATAAATGGGGTGAAAGACTTATTTTGATCTGCGAGTCAGGGGCATTGGGAATGGGGCGCGAGGGCCGCCCGGCTCATTCGATCCTCTTCCGGTACAGGGCCAGGCTGTTGGACACCACGCTGATGCTGGAAAAGGCCATGGCCATGGCCGCCAGGATGGGGTGGAGTTGGCGCAGGAACTGGGGCAGTTCGGAAAAAGGAGCAAGAACCCCGGCGGCCAGGGGAATGAGGACCACGTTGTAACCAAAGGCCCACACCAGGTTCATGCGGATGGTGCGCATGGTGGCCCGGGCCAGGGCCACAGCCCGGGGAACGCCCATCAGGCTTCCGGAGGCCAGGATCACGCCGCCTGCCTCGATGGCCACGTCCGTGCCCGTGCCTATGGCCATGCCCACGTCGGCCAGGGCCAGGGCCGGGGCGTCGTTGATGCCGTCCCCCACCATGGCCACCACCTTGCCCTCCCCTTTCAGGCCCCGCACAGCCTCGGCCTTTTCATCGGGCTTCACCTCGGCAATGACCCGTTCGATGCCCACCTCATCCGCAATGGCCCGGGCTGTGGCCGGGTTGTCACCGGTGAGCATGACCACTTCCAGGCCCTGGTCCTTGAGCCGGGCCACGGCCTGGGCAGACCCCTCTTTCAGGGTGTCGGCCACGGCCAGAACCCCGCAGGCTTTTCCGTCCACAGCCACCACCATGACCGTCTTGCCCTGGCGGGAGAGCTTTTCGATGAACTCCCGGGCTCCTTCCACGGACAGGCCCTGCTCGTCGAACCACCGGGCCCGGCCCACCATGACCTCCCGGTCCCCCACTTTGGCAAAAACCCCCAGGCCGCCGTGGGCCTGGAAATCCGTGGCCAAGGGAACCTGGATATTCCGATTTCCGGCCTCGGCCACCACGGCCCGGCCCACGGGATGCTCGGAGCCTGCCTCAGCCCCGGCGGCCAGGGCCAGGAGTTCCTCCGGGCTGCCGCACAGGGGCTGGAAAGGCACCACGTCCACCACAGCGGGCTTGCCCCGGGTGATGGTCCCGGTCTTGTCCAGGACCACGGTGGTGAGCTTGGCGGCGTGCTCCAGGCTGGTGGAATCCTTGAACAGGACTCCGCTCTTGGCCCCCTTGCCCACCCCGGCCATGATGGCCGTGGGCGTGGCCAGGCCCAGGGCGCAGGGGCAGGCGATGACCAGGACCGCCACCAGGCGGATCATGGAGGGCACGAACTGGCCTGTCA
>JAHJUF010000179.1 GCA_018829095.1 Pseudomonadota bacterium
AAACCACCATGGCCCCGGACACCCGCCGCCTGGTCCAGCTCACCGTGGGAGACGAAAACGTGGCCGAAGGCGTCATGGACATGCTGCTGAACAAGAAGCGGGCTGCGGACCGGAGGGAGTGGCTGGAAAGACGGGGCAGCGAGGTGAGGGATGAGGCGGGCCAGCTCCTATAGGCCCGGTCATAAAATTCATCCCCGCGCTGTGGGCGCGTTGACAACAGCGGCCCCGGGCGGGTAGATTGCCGGCCAACCATGCGAGTCGGCCGAAACCGCCGCGCATTCACCTTTGAAAGGACGGTTCCATGAGCTACGACTTTTCTGCGGACGAAATCTTCGCCCTGGCCGAAGAGATAGAAAAAAACGGGGCCCGCTTCTACCGCAACGCAGCCGCCAAGGTGGCCTGCGGGAACTCGAAGAAACTCCTCTCCTCCCTGGCGGAGATGGAGGAAGCCCATCTGAACTCCTTCACGGGCATGCGGAAAGAGCTCCCCGAGACCATGAAACAGTCCACGGTCTTCGACCCTGCGGGGGAAAACGCCCTGTACCTGAAATCCTTGGCCGACGCCCGGGTCTTCACCCCGGCCACGGACCCGGCCCAGGCCGCCCAGGATGCCTGCTCGGACGATGCGCTCCTGGAAATTCTCGAGTTCGCCCTGGGACGGGAGAAGGATTCCATCGTGTTCTACCTGGGCATCAAGGACATGGTGGCCACAGAGGAGGGCAAGTGCCGGGTGGATGAAATCATCCGGGAAGAAATGAACCACATCCGGCTCTTGACCGACCAGATGCAGGCCGTGAAAAAGCGCCTGTCCTGACCCGCACGGAGTCTCCGGCCGGCCGGCCGGGAAACGCCCGGCCGGCCACTTTTTTCCGGGAGCCCTGCCGGTCCGCGCCCTTCACCGAATAGGTCCCGCTGGCCAAAAACGGCTTGTACTTATCTGTTTTTTTTCTTATAGTTCCCACTTCCCGGTTTCAGGATTCCCTGACCGGAGCATGATTCCTTTCTTCACTCAAAACCATCAAATCGAACCGGACCAGCGGCAGCGCTCCGAAAGGGAGCCTGCCCGCCACAGTGAAAAGACGGAGAAGTCATGGCTCTCACCAAGAATGATATCGTGGACCGGATTTCCGAACTGGGCCACAACCGGAAAAAAGCCTCCATGCTGGTGGATTCCATGATCAAGGTACTGAAAGACACCCTGGAGGAAGGGGATGAGATCCTCATCTCCGGCTTCGGAAAATTCTGCGTAAAGGACAAGAACTCCCGGCGGGGCCGAAACCCGGTGACCGGGGATGAAGTGGTGCTCCGGGAGCGCCGCGTGGTTACCTTCCGCTGTTCCAAGAAGCTCCGTAACCGCATCAACGGGGACCTGGAAACCGCCTAGCCCAAAAGCGCCACCTGGGTGAACATCCTTCCGTCGTCCAGAGCATAGGAATCCCCCATCTGACGGATGGAAAGAGACTGGTCCGTTTCCCTCAACTCCGCCTCCCCCCCGGACCACAGGCTATCCAAAACCCGGTCGAACCTTTCGGGCTCCCATCCCAGGGAGGCCCTCAGCTCGTGGATCCAGACCCACCTCCCCTTTTTGGCCAGCTGGCGGTAGGCGTCCTCCAGCCGCCCCGCGTCCCCTTCGCGCCGGGCCCCGGCCAGGCCGGAAGCAACGCCGGCCATGCTCTTCAAGGCATCCACCTCCCTCTCCAGCGCGGCCACCCGCTGCTCCAACCTCCGAATGCGCTCTTCCATGCCTCTTTCCCTTTCCGAATGCCGGTGAGGTTCCCTCCTCCGCCAGGCAGCACGTTCAGGACCATTCCGCGAGAAAAACGTCATTTGCTGCAAGGATAAGACCGATGCAAGGCCTACGCAACGGACGGTTGCCAGGCAGCGGAGCCCCGGCTATACTCCCGCAACGGTCCGTACCGGAGAGACGCAAACCCATGACTGCGGCCCAGAAGGCCGGAAACCAGGAAGGTCTCCATGGAAAAACCCGTGCTGTACGAAGAGAAAAACGGGGTGGCTCTCATCACCCTGAACCGGCCGGAAAAACGGAACGCCATCTCCCAGGAACTCTTGGCCCATCTCTACGACGCCCTGGAACGGGTCGCCGAGAAGGAAAGCATCCGGGCCGCCGTGCTCACCGGAGCGGGACCGGCCTTTTGCGCGGGTCTGGACCTCACCCGCCTGGCCACGGACAACCTCATGGACCCCCGGGGGGACGGCTCGGATCTCCTCCCCCTCGTTGCCCGATTGGCAAAACCCCTCATCGGAGCGGTGAACGGCGCGGCCATGACCGGCGGCTTCGAGCTGGCCCTGAATTGCGACTTCCTCCTGGCTTCGGAAACGGCGCGGTTCGCGGACACCCATGTAAAGATGGGCATCCATCCGGGCTGGGGCATGTCCCAGCTTCTCCAGAGAAAAGTGGGGCTTTCCCGGGCTCTCCAGATGTCCCTCACCGGTGATTTCCTAGACGCCCCCACAGCCCTGGCCTGGGGCCTGGTGTACGAGGTTCTGTTTCCCGAAGCCCTAGTCCCCCGGGCCCTGGAAATCGCTGGCCGGATCGCGGAAAACAACCAGGAGATGGTGCCTCTTCTGAAAAGCCTCCTGGAGCGGGGAAGCCTTCTTCCGACCGACCAGGCCATGGAGCTGGAGCACCGGGAGTTTCGGGCCTTCCTGAAACAAAAGGGCATCCTGAAGACCTGACGCGCCTTGGAGTGAATCATCGGGGCCTCTTCCTCGCGGAGGAGGCCCCTTTTTCTTTTGTGGGGAAAAAAAGCCGGCCAGGCCTTACGTCCGGCGGATGAGGCCCGCCATGACACCCAGGATGCGCAGGTCCGCCCCGGCGTCCGGAGTGAAGCAAAGGGGGGCGTACCGGGGGTTGGCAGGCCGGAGTTCCACCCCGGCGCGGGTCTGGTAAAAATACTTCAAGGTGACCTCCTCATCGATCAGAGCGGCCACCACATCGCCGTTTTCCGGCTGGGCCTTGGGGCGGATCACCACATAGTCCCCGTCCTGGATGTGGGCCTCGATCATGGAGTCGCCCCGGACCCGCACGGAAAAGGATTCCGGGTGTCCGAAGAAGGCCCGGTCCACCTCCAGGCTGTCCTCCAGGTTTTCCACGGCCAGGATGGGGCTGCCCGCCGCGATGCTGCCCACCAGGGGAAGGTTGGTCGAGGTTTCCGGCGGTGGACGCAGGAGGCGGATGTTCCGGTTCTTGCCCGGCTCCATGCCGATGTACCCCTTGTCCTTCAAGGCCTTGAGATGGGTGTGGACCGTATTGGGGCTCTTCATGTTGAGTTCGGCCCCGATGTCCCGCACTGTGGGGGGGTACCCGTTCTCCCGGGCGTATCGGGCCAGGAAATACAGGACCTCCCTTTGCCTGTCCGTCAGGGAATCCATGACGCCTCCTCCCCGGCCAGGAGACCCGTTCCTGCCGGGATCCGGCCTGCCATGAGCAGGGTTTCCCGGGCACGGCCGGGCTTTGGCCCCGGCGCGGCCGCCGAGCGCCTTGTACCCGGCCGGCGGCACAGGGCCGCAGCCTCGGCCAGCATCTCCCGAACCTGACTTCCCACCATCCAGGCCACCACGGCCGACAGGACCGGCAGGATCCAGAACCGATGCTGATTGAACGCCTCGATGAAAATTTCCATGATGTTTTTCCCTTTCAGCCCGGGCCCTGGGCCCGCTGGGCCCGGAACATATGTTCTGGTTACAGAACATATGTTCCTGTGTCAAGTCTTTTTTTCAGGGAAAAACCGGGGCAGGGAAAAGACCTCAGATGCGGGTTTCGAGGTACTTCGAAAGGATGGACAACAGCTTGGGAAGGTCAAAGGGCTTGGCCAGGTATCCATCAAACCCCTGGCTCAAAAGGTGTTTCCGGTCCTGGTCCGAAGCGTAGCCCGTCAGGGCCAGGGCGGGGACTTTCTCCCCCGCGGGCGTGGAGCGAATGATTTTCAGTGCCTCGATGCCGTCCATGCCCGGCAGTCCGACATCCATGAGGATGAGGTCCGGAAGTACAGTCCGGGCAGCCTCCACAGCCGTTTCCCCGTCTCCGGCCGTGTGCACCACGCACTTGCAAACCCTCTCCACCAAGTCCTTCAGGAGGGTCAGGTTGGTTTCGGAATCCTCCACGATGAGGACGCGCTTCATGGTGTTATCCATGGCGAACCGAACTCTTTCCGCGTTTTCTGGAAGCGGCCGAAGCCGCCGGAATGACACAGGCTCCCACGGGAAGGACTAAGGCGAACCGGCAGCCCTGGTTCTTGCCGTTGCTCTCCACCCACAACCGGCCGCCGTGGACAGCCACCAGGCGCCGGGCCAGGGGCAGGCCCAGGCCGGTACCGGGGGTTTTCCCCGAAAGGCCCCGGCGGACCTGGTAGAAATCGTCGAAAATCCGTTCCTGGTCCTCTTTCTCGATGCCGATGCCCGTATCGGAGACGAAAATCTCCACGCACCCCAGGGTTTCCATGCCCGAATCCGGGACATGGTCCGGCGGCACCAACGGATCGTGGATGAGCCGGGCACCCAAACGGATGGTTCCCCCGTCTCCGGTGAACTTGACCGCGTTGGAAAGGAGGTTGAACAACACCTGTTTGAGCTTGCGTTCCTCGGCCACGATCTCAAGATCCCGCACATTCTCCGGCAAGTCAACCTCAAGGTGGATACCGTGCTTGGCGGCCTTTTCCCGGATCATGGTGAGACTCGATTGGAACAGGCGGGAAATTCGGAGGAGCGCGAGCTCCATCTCCATGACCCCGGCCTCCACCCTGGAAAGGTCCAGAATGTCGTTGATGAGTGCCAGGAGGTGCTTGCCGCTGTCCAGGATGTCCGCCACGTACTGCTTCTGTTTTTCGTTCAGATCGCCGAAATAGTCCTCCTGAAGGACCTGGGAAAATCCGATGACCGCGTTCAAGGGGGTCCGCAGTTCGTGGCTCATGGATGCCAGAAAATCGCTCTTGGCTCTTTTGGCGTGCTCCAGGGCCATGGACAGTTCGGAGATCCTCTTCTCTTTGTGCAGGATGTCGGCCAACAGGTCCTGGATGTAGTCCTCCATGGACCTCATTCGGATGGACTCGGAGAGGAAGGCCCCCAGGATCCGCCCCACCTTGTCCAAAAAATTCAGGAAAGACGGGTCCGGTTTCATGTCCGGCTCGGTCACCAGGTGGATGGCGCCCACCGGATCTTCCTGGGAGGAAAAGAGGGGAATGCAGAGATCCCCATGCTCCCGGCCGTCGGGGGTATGGGGAAGATGCCAGGACTCCCGGGACGCCCGGGGGGAGTACAGGACCCTCCCCTCCACTGCGGCGGCCCCGCAAAGGCACTGGCCGGGGGAGAGGCTCTGGGAGCATGCGGCCACGATTTTGGGATGGCCCCGGTGGGCGACGAGGAGGAGCTTTTCCTGCTGGGGGTCGAAAAGAAAAATGGCCCCGGCGTGACGCAGACCCTTGCGGTTCATGGCCACCAGGATTTCCAGGGCGGTGTCCAGGAGGGTCTCGGGGTTTCCCCCAGACCGGGCGCAGGCCATGGTAAGCTTGCAGAGTTCGTCCGCAAACCCGGGGGGCAGTTCGCTTTTCATCCCGGTGTTCATGAACGGTTGCTCCCGCAGAGAATACCCCCTGCTATCCCTGTCGTCCTCGGTCACAGCCATGACCCGTCTCCGGCCAGAGGCACAGGCAGCCCAAAAGGGCGGATGCGCCTCAGCAGCCAAATGCAACATTATCGCTCATCGAATCGCCTATAATAAAAAATACAAGGGGACGTCAAGGTTGTCTGTGAAATATATCACAGCCACCTAGTGAACAGACTCACAGGGAAGCACGGGAATCGCAGAAAAGACAGGGGTTGAACCGAAAAAATGGGCTCGGAAAAGCGTTCAGTACAGGGGAAGGCCGGCCATCTCCTCCAGGAGGCTGGGGCCCGAATCCGGGTACAGATTCTTGATCTCCAGGACTTCCCTTTCAGCCGTGAAAAAGGCCCGCACCACCTCAGGATCGAAACGGGCCCCCTCCCCTTCCCGGATGATCTCGCAAGAGTCCTCCACGCAAATGGGCTCCTTGTAAGGCCGGCGGCTGGTCAGGGCGTCGAACACGTCGGCCACGGCGCAGATGCGTCCCACCAGGGGAATCTGGGTGCTGGCGAGTCCCTTGGGATACCCCTTGCCGTCCCACCGCTCGTGGTGGGTCATGGCGATGACCTCGGCCAGGCGCATGAACCCCACGTCCGAGCCGGAAAGGATCTTGCCGCCGATGATGGTGTGACGCTTCATGATACGCCACTCATCCGGGTCCAGGCGCCGGGGTTTGAGGAGGATGCGGTCCGGGATGCCGATCTTGCCGATATCATGCATGGGAGAGGCATAGAGGAAGTTGTCCAGGACCTTCTGGGACAAGCCCATCTGCCGGGCGATGGCCACGCAGTAGCGGCTCATGCGCTGGATGTGGTCGCCCGTGTGCTCGTCCTTGTACTCGGCGGCCCGGGACAGGCGGTGGATCGTGTCCAGGGAGGCCTCCCTGACCCGGCCATAGGCGCGTTCCAACTCCCGGGTCCTGTTGGCGATCTCCTCTTCCAACTCCTTCTGATAGCTCCGCATGTGGTCGTTGTAGGCCTTGACCTTCACGGACGAGGCCACCCGGGCCTTCAACTCCAGCTTTTCCACGGGTTTGGTGAGGAAATCGTCGGCCCCGGCCTCCAGGGCCTTCACCCGGTCTTCCACTTCCTTCAAGGCCGTGACCATGATGACGGGGATGATGCGGGTGTCCTCGGTGCGCTTGAGCCTCCGGGCCACCTCGAAGCCGTTCATGCCAGGCATCATGATGTCCAGGAGGATGACGTCAGGAAGGCACTCCTTCACCATACGCAGGGCATCCTCGCCGTTTCGGGCCAGGAGGACCTTGTAGCCTAGGGGCAGGAGCATGGCCTCCATGAGGCGGAGGTTTCTGTCCTCGTCATCCACGGCCAGGATGCACGGGCTTTCGATTTCCCCGGATGATGGGCTTGCCGGCATGGCAACGATCCTGGTGCTGGAAAAGGGAATCAGTACGTTTCGTGGTGAATGAACTCGGCGATCTCTTTACGCTTGGGGGTCAGGGACTCCTTGGCCGGGTGGCCCACGGGAATCAGGGACACCAGTTGCACCCCGGCGGGGATGTTCAGCACCGCGGCTGCGGCGTCCAGGTCGTAGAGTCCCACCACCACGGTTCCCAGGCCCTGGTCTGCGGCGGCCAGCAGGATGCTCTGGGTTGCGATGCCGAGATCAAAGAGGTACCAGTCCCCCAGCTTGGTGGTCACCTGGCCCTTGTAGGAGCCCGATTCGTTCAGCCTGCCGGCAACCCCCAGAACCACGGGCGCCTGCAGGAGACCCTTTTTCGCCGGATTTCCCTTGGGCAGGGTTTCCGCCAGGCGTTCCTTGACCCCCTGGTCCTTGACCACGACGATCTCCCAGCACTGGGTGTTGGCCCAGGATGGGGACCACCGGACCGCCTCCAGGATGGCGTTTACGCTTTCATCGGAAACCGGCTCATCCGTGAACCGGCGGATACTGCGGCGTCCTTTGAGGACCTGCGTGAACTCCCCCATGCCTTCCCCCTCCTAAGATCTCAGGACAGCGGCCACCCCCACCCATCCGCCGGACTCCCGGGTTTCGAGCACGGAGAATCCTCCGGCTGCCAGGCGGCCGGCCACCATGGGCCATTTTTCCGTGATGATGCCCGAGGAAAAAAAAAGCCCGCCCGGGGAAAGGACCCGGGGCAGAGTCTCCAGCAGCCGCGCAACGGGCTCGGCGGTGATGTTGGCGGCCACGCAGTCGAACGACTTTTCCTTTATACCATGGAGCAGGTCGCCTTGCCACAGGGTGAATCGGCTTTTTTCCACTCCGTTGGCCACGAGGTTTTTCGCTGCGGCGCAAAGGGCCACGGGGTCGAAGTCCGTGCCCGCCAGAGAACCGACCCCGAGCTTCGCGGCCAGGATCAGGAGGATGCCCGAACCCGTGCCCACATCCAGAAACCGGCAACCCGGCGGCATGTGGTCCTCGATCATCCGCATGCACAGGGCCGTGGTGGGGTGGGTGCCCGTGCCAAAGGCCATGCCCGGGTCCAGGGTGATGACGATGCGTCCGCCGGGATCGGAAACAGGCTCCCAGGAGGGCTGGACCAGGATGCGGGGGGAAATTTCCACAGGGTGGAAGTGGGTTTTCCAGGCGTGCTCCCATTCCTCCTCCAGACGCATGGAAGTGGAAAGGACGCTGGTGGCTGAAAGGCGGCGGCAAAGATCCTCCACGTCAGCCGCCAGGGCCTCGGCGGTCCGGTCAGCCCCGGGAGTCCGGGCCAGGTAGCCGGTCACGGCGAACCGGTCGCAGGACAGGGGCCCGTCCGCGTCGCCCTCGGTTTCCTCTGCCAGCCCAGTGGCCCCGGGCTCGTCCAGGACCACCCCCTGGATGCCATGATCCGCAAAACACCGGGCCAAAAGGTCCTGAACCGTTTCGGGCTCCGGCCCCGTAAACTCCACCTTGATTTCCATCCAGCGGATATCCATGAACTCCCTCTAAATCCCTTTCACCGGTCTTCCGGAAAAACCGGGCCCAAAGCCTCAAGCCAAAGTAAGCGAAAATCCGGGTCCAGGCAAGGGATGGGGACGATATTCAAAAGGGCGGGAAAATAATCGGACAAAAAAGGACGGCCGCCCCTGGTTGGTCAGGAGCGGCCGTCTTGTCATGAATCAGGAAGGTTACGGCAAGGCCCTGGCACGGCCCGGGCATCTCGGCGGGCACCGGCCCTATCGCAGCCAGCCGGTGAACTCCACCTTGGCGAAAAGCTTCGCAATGTGCCCATAGCCTTCCACGCCCTCTTCCGTCACAGGCGTGGGAGCTTCGGGCTCGGACTCGGCCAGCATCCGGATCATGGACTCCACGCCCTCTTCCGTCACAGGCGTGGGAGCTTCGGGCTCGGACTCGGCCAGCATCCGGATCATGGACTCCA
>JAHJUF010000180.1 GCA_018829095.1 Pseudomonadota bacterium
GGGGGCTTTTTCCTCCTGGCCCGGGCCGTGGGCTCCGGGGCCACGGCCAAGGCGGACCTCATGGCGGTCCGGTTCCTGGAAGCCTTCCGCAGCCCGGGCATCCTGGAGTTCTTCTGGCGGATCACCCTGGCGGGCCGGTGGCCCCTGGCCGTGGGGATCGCGGGATTCGCCACGGTGCTGCTCCTGGCCCGGGGGCGGCGGGGTTTCGTGCTTCCCTTATGGGCGGCCATGGGCCTCACCCAACTTTCCTCGGCCCTGGCCAAGATCCATTACGCCCGGCCCCGGCCCCCCACCGCCTTTTATGAGGTCTCCTCCCTGTCCTTTCCCAGCGGCCACGCATCCGCCGCCGCAGCCCTGTACGGATTCCTGGCCATCTCCTGGGTCCTGACCCGGAAGACCGGCAGGGTCCCGGCGGTCCTTTTGGCCGCTCTGGCCATGGCCCTCATGGGGTTCAGCCGATTGGTCCTGGGGGTGCACTATCCGAGCGATGTACTGGGGGGCTTTCTGGTGGGCCTGTTCTGGGTCACGGCGGCCGGGGGCCTGGCCGCGAGCCCGGCCTGGAGGAGACGTTGGGAGACCCCGTCACGAGGCATGGGCAAAACCCGGGCCTGGCTGGCCGTTGGAGCGGCCGGGGCGGCCCTTTTTGCCATGGGGGCCTGGTACCAGGCATCCCGGCCCCTGCCCCCGCCCCCCCGGCCGGTCCTTGCCCTGCATTTCATCCAGGACCTGGGCCCGGAAACCCTGGAACAGTCGGGCCTGACCCATTGGGTGCGGTTTCTGGGGAACGCCCCTCCCCGGCCCATGAACCTCCTGGTCCTTATCCCGGAGACCCTCACCGTGGAGAACGCCTTTGTCCGGGCGGGCTGGGTCGTCACAGACCCCATGAACGCGAAAAACATGACCCGGATGATCCAGTCCTCGGCCCGGGAGGAGCCCTATTGCGGGGCCCCGGTGCTCCCGGCCTTCTGGGACTCCCGGGCCCAGGACCTGGCCGTGGGCATCCGCCGGGAGGGCGAGCCTCCTCTGGAACGCCACGTGGCCCGCCTGTGGAACACGGGGATGATCCTGGACAGCCACACCGTCTGGGCCGGTCTCGTGGAAAGCTCCCCCTGCACCACCCAGGCCCTGGCCGGGGAGACGGGGGACGACCCGGACGCAGAACGGGACCTGGCCGTCCGCAGCCTGGAGCAGGCCTTTGCCGAAGCGGAAATCCGCTTCCTGCCCCTGGTGGCCGGAGGCGAAGCCCGGGCCGCCGTCATTCGTCTGCCTTAAACCGTGAAAAAAGGGTGAATCAGGAGGATCAGAATCCCGAGGCCAGGGCCGGGGTTTCCCAGGCGGGGACCTCTTCCGGCCGGGACCTGGGGACCTGGAAGCGCAGGGGGTTGAATTCCATGCGCTTCACCGCGCAGCCCGTGTTATGGAAGGTGACGCCCTGGTACACATAGCCTGTGAAGGGCTGATGGGTGTGGCCCAGGTACACGTGGTTCACCTTGCGCAGGGTCTCGGGCATGAAGGACGCCATGTGGACCAGCACGCGCCGGGCGGTCCTCTCCGGGGTGAAGGCCATCCGCTGGACCACATGGGGCAGGTGCATGTTGTTGGCGATGTCGTAGGCCAGGCTCAGGTGGGCCCACTTGCGGCGGGGATAGATCCAGGTGGCCCGGTAGGTTTCCAGGGCGTCCGGCCGCCGGGCGTGGTGCATGACGTCCCCGTGGAGGAAGAGCCGGTCCGCGAGACAGAGGTGGTGCTCGTGGGCGTGCAGATTCTCCACATCCCGGCAGCGGCGGTGCAGGGTTTCCAGGAAGGTCCGGTGGCAGTCGTGGTTGCCGGCCACAAAATGGATCTGGCAATGGGGGTGGCGCCTGGCGATCTTGGTGAGCCAGCCCACGGCCTCCTCCACGGTCTGGGACACGGTGGGCAGGGTGGTCCAGCGGAAATCGAAGATGTCGCCGTTCAAGACCGCGATGTCGGCCCGTTCCATTTCCCGGTACAATTTTTCCAGCACCCGATGGGCGCCGGAACGCCGGGCGAACATGTGCAGGTCCGAAATCACCACGCCGTTCTGCATTCCGCAGCTCCGTTCCCGCGCTCCTGCTCCCTTTGCGCGGCGCAAACTCCTTTGCGGGAAGATCCGGGATGGCCGCCCCGCCTCGCGGCAAGGCCCATTTTCCGCAATAAAGTAACCCCGTTCCTCCCTTAGCGCAATCGGGCA
>JAHJUF010000181.1 GCA_018829095.1 Pseudomonadota bacterium
CTCCACCCCGGAATTCCGGGAGGAGGTGGTGGCGGCCCGGAAGAGGGTGGCCGGGGACGAGGCGATGCGCGCCATCGGCATTGCGCCCTTCGGGCCCCAGGGGGCGGGCCAGGGGATCTCCCTCCGGGACGCCCTGGCCGGGGGGCGGGCCAACAGCCTTTTCCGGGGGGCGTCCGAGTATGTGGACCAGGCGGTCATGGGGGTGTTGAAGGAACTGGGGTTGGAGGAGGAACTGGTCCTCCTGGGCCTGGAAACCTTTGCCGGGGTGGGAGGGCGCAAGCTCTCCGGCGGCCAGATGATGAAGGTCTGCCTGGCCCGGGCCCTGGTGAAGCAGCCGGGCCTGCTCCTCCTGGACGAGGTCACCGGGCCCCTGGACGAGAAGTCCCAGGCCCGGGTCCTGGAAACCCTGGAGAACCTTCCGCCGGACCGCACGGTCATCATGGTGTCCCACCGCATGGGGGCCATCCAGGCCTCCAGCCGCATCATCGTGTTCGACCGGGGCCGGGTGGTCCAGGAGGGCAGCTTTGAGGATCTCTGCCGGACCCCGGGTCTTTTCCAGACCCTGGCCGGCACCGGAGAGGCCCATGCCCCGGCTCCCGTCCGTTCCCCGGCCGGGGAAGAGGGCGCGGCCGGCCTCTCGGCCCAGTCGGCGGATCTCATGCGGGCCATCGCCCTTTCCCCCACCTTCGCGGGCTTGAACGCCCAGCAGATCTCCCTCATTGAGCGGGTGGCCAAACGGGTGAGCGTGGCCGGGGACAGCCTGCTCTTTTCCCGGGGGGACCCGGGGAACGAGATGTTCATCATCCTGGAAGGCCAGGTGGAGTTCTATCTGGAAAAGGAAAAGGGCGGGAAAACCGTAAAGGACATCATCAACACCTTTGGCCCTGGCCAGGCCTTCGGGGAACTGGCCCTGTTCGGGGAAATGCCCCGGACCCTCACCGCCCGGGCGGTGACGGACCTGAAGCTATGCACCCTGGACCGGGAGGATCTCCTGGATGTCATCCAGGCCAGCCCGGACATCGGCGTTCGCCTCCTGCGCACCATTTCCCACCGCCTGGCTTTTCTCATGGACCGGGACAGGTAACAGGCGCGAGGCGGAAAGGACAGCCCTTGCGGATCGGCATCTTCGCGCCCGGCCAGGACCAAGAGGCCCGGACGGTTCAGCGGGCCATCTCCCGGCTGGATGGGGCTTTTTGCCATTGCCATCTGTTCGATCTCTCCCAGGGGCCTGGAAAGGCGCGGTTGGACGCCGGGGGTTTGCGGCTGAACGGCCAGGACCTGACCCTCCTGGACCTGGCCTATGTCCGGGGTTTTTCCCATGCCGTGCCCCTGGCCCCGGACCCGGGGCCGGACCTGGAGTGGACCGTGTGGCAGGCGGATTATCCGGCCAAAGTCCAGCTCCAGGGGTTCTGGATGTCCCTGTTTTCCGAGCTTTCCCGTTGGGGGGTCACGGTGGTCAATCCCCCGGAAGTGCATGTCCGGGCCTTTCCCCGGCCCCTGTTCCTGGCAGGCCTGGCGGCCCGGGGCGTGGATGTGCCCCCCATGCTGGTGACCAACCGGGAGGAACACGCCCGCCGGTTCCTTGACCGGGCATGCGGGAAGGCCGCGTTCCGGCCCGCCACGGGCCGGGCAGCCTGGCAGGCCCTTTCCGGGCCTTGGATGAGAGAGCTTTTCCATCCTGGCAGGCCCCCGGTGTGGCTCGCGGAAACCCGCCCCGGGCCCCATCTCCGGGCCTGGCTGTACCAGGGCCGTCCTTTGGCCGTCATCGGCCACCACGCTCCGGTCCCGGGCCCCACGGAGAGGCTGGAAACCGTGTTTGAGGTCCGGGACCCAGGGCTTTCCGAAGCCTTTGCCCGCATCCATGAGGCCTCGGGAGCGCCCCTGGTCCTGGCCCATCTGGTGAGGGAAGGGGACCGGGCCTGGGTGTACGATCTTGATCCGGACCCCCTTTCCCATTGGCTCCCCAGGGCTTTTCGCAGCCGCCTGGTCCAGGCCCTGGCTCTTTCCCTGGTTGGCCGTCCGGTCCCGGAGCAGCCTTTGCTTCCTCCGGCTCTGCGGCCCTTTTTGCCTGCCTCCCGCATGTTGGCGGACCTGTTCGCCTTTGAGCGGATCAAGCACGGGGATTGAAACAAGGCCAGCCACCCGGGGCACCGGAAATCCCTGGGAAACGCCTTGCACTTTTCCCTAAACCCGGATAAATTGCTAGTGGATAAATTTTCTCCCGGCCGGTGCGTTTTTTCCCTTGCCCGCTGAAATGGGCGGGGGGCAAACTTTTTGAAGAACCGGAGGTTTTCATGGGTTTCGATGAACAAAGCTCCATGGTGGGCACCAGCGCCTCGGACAAAATGGGCGCCGATTCTCCCGACTACGCGAACATGGGCTCCGGCAACATCCCCATGGAACCCGCCGGTGCGGGCCTGGGCCAGGCCAATGACTGGGCCATGTCCGGCGCCCAGGACCAGGGCTCCATGGCGGATAACACCTCTGTGGGCTCCATCAGCACCAGTTCCTAGCAGGCGGTTGCACACTGCGATTTGCTGCGTTGCGCTTCAGTCCTCGTCCCTGCGGCGTACTTGGAACGGGTGAAAGGATGCCTCATTCCTCGGGGTTCGCGCGCCGGGCGGGGTGACTTGCAGTTCATCGTTTTTGACCAGTCTGCCCAAAGCCTGTTTTTCAACAGGCTGATAGCTCCGACTGGCAAGCCTTTTCTTTTTTCCGGTCCCACGCCACGGCAAGGAGGCACCCATGCCTTTTGACGACGAAAACACCCTGGTAGGCACCAGCGCATCCGACAAGTTGGGCGCGGAAGCCCCGGATTTCGCAGGGGGAGGGGACAAGCCCGAGGCCGGCGGCCTGGCTTCGGCCGAGGCCTGGTCCCAGGGCGCGGCCCAGGACCCGGTCCGGCAGGCTGACAACACCTCCGTGGGCTCGGTTTCCGTGTCATCCTGATTTCGGGTTCCCTCCCTATTCCCGGGGCCCGGCCATGACCGCTCCTTCTGCCATCGCGCTATTCGCCAACCGGAACCATCCGCAGATTCCCCTCCTGGAAGAGGCTGTCCGGGAGCGGGGAGGCTGCCCCGTGGTTTGCGACGCCCGTCTGGACGGCTGGCAGGGCATGGCCGCCGGAACCGGGGGGCTTTTCTGGAACGGCGTGGACTTTTCCCGGGTGGGGGCGGTCCACGTGCTGTGCTCGGCCGTGAGCACCCCCCCGGGCCTCTTCCCGGTGCGGGACCGGGCCCGGCACCTGGAGGACACGGCCCGGTTTCTCAGGGAGCAGGAGCGCCAGGCAGCGGTCCAGACGTTCCTTGGGATGTACGCGGCAACCGGTGGACTGGTGGTGAACCCTCCGGGGGGAGCCTGGGTGGATCACGAGGCCAAGGCCGGTTTCCATGAAAAGCTCCGGGCCTGGGGTTTTCCCGTGCCCAGGAGCCTTGCCGCGAGTGACCCTGTAGCCGCCCGGCGGTTCGTGAAAGAGGTGGGCCAGGCGGTCATCAAGCCCCTGGCCGGGGTGGGGTCCACCCGGGCCGTGACCCCGGAGGACCTGGACCGCGAACGCCTGGCCGTGTGCCCGGCGTTTCTTCAGGAGCGGGTGGAGGGCACGATGGTCCGGGCCCATGTGGTGGCCGGAAAGCTGGTCCTGGCCCTGGCGGTGGAGGGCTCGGCCGGTGCGGACTCCCGGACCCGCCCCCAAAGCATCACGCCGCTTGCGCTTCCCGGCCCGGCAGCGGAAATCCTCGTTTCCGCCACCCGCCGCCTGGGGCTCTGGTACGCGGCATGGGACGCGGTGCTTTGCAGGGAAACCCCGGTGCTGCTGGATTGCAACCCCGGCCCTTACGTCCTTTGGCTGGGTCTGGATCATGCCCGGAAAATCTTCCTGGAGCTTGCCGGTTTCCTGGTGGAATTCGCTCGGACGCAAAGTGTGGACCGGGCCGCCCGGTCGGTGCGGGCCGTGTCCTGCTGAACGGGAAGCGGGCATCGGCCAGGCAGGATTCATGCAGATGGAAAAGGACTTCGCATCACCCAAAGAAACCCAAGCAGGTTTGCGCGGGCAAAAGGTTTGGCCTGGCCGGTCCTTTTGCCTGGATGATCGCAACTCACGCATGAGAAACGGAGCGGGAATGAACACGAAACCCTTCCAGAAGGCCTGGTGGGCGGCCCTGGTCCTGGCGGGCCTGCTTTTGAGCCCCCTGGCCCTGGCGGCGGACGCGGGGGCCGACCCGGCGTTCAAGGCTGCCCTGGCCGCCTATAGCGGCGTTGGTGGACAGGTGGACATGGACAAGGCCCACCAACTCTTTCAGGAGGCCGCCGACCAGGGGAACCCCCTGGCCATCCTGTGGGTGGCCCGGTGCCTCCAGGGGGGCCGGGCCGGTTTTGCCCTGGACCCGGAAAAGGCCGGGGCGTTGGCCGCTCCTGTTCTGGCCCCGGTCCGGGAACTGGCCGAATCCGATTCCCGGGCCATGTTCCTCATGGGAAGCGCCTGCCAGGACGGACTGGGCATGGACCGGGACGAAGCCGCAGCCCGGCAGTGGTACGAGAAATCCGCCCTCATGGGCGACACCCTGGCCATGGGCAACCTGGGGTGGATGTTCCACCACGGCCGGGGCGGCCCCCGGGACCTGGAAGCCGCCCGGCAGTGGTACGGGAAGGCGGCCGAGGCCGGGGACGCGGCGGGCATGATGAACCTGGGGTTCCTGTATGAAAAGGGCCTGGGGGTGGACCGGGACGAAGCCCAGGCCGTGCGCTGGTATTCGGAGGCTGCCGAACGGGGCCATCCCAAAGGCATGTTCAACCTGGGATGGATGCTGGAAAATGGCCGGGGCACGGACACGGACGAGCGCCGGGCCGTGGACTGGTACTTCATGGCAGCCAACAAGGGCGAACCCAACGCCATGAACAACCTGGGCCTCATGTACGAAACCGGCCGGGGCGTTTCCGTGGACCTGAAGCAGGCGGCCCAATGGTACGCCCGGGCCTCGGAGCTTGGTCACGCCAACGCCATGAAGAACCTCGGCTACATGTTCGAGGAGGGCCGGGGGCTGGTCCGGGACCTGGACCGGGCGCGCCAGTGGTATGAAAAATCGGCTGCCCAGGGCAATGCCGGGGCCCTGTACAACCTGGGGGTGCTCTACCAACTGGGCAAGGGTGTGCCGCAAAACGACCTCACGGCGGCCCATCTGTTCACGAACGCGGCGGACCGGGGCAACGAGGACGCCATGAACTACCTGGGGTGGATGTACGAGCACGGCCGGGGCGTTCCCCTGGACGCGGCCGTGGCCGCCGCTTGGTACGAAAAGGCCGCCGGGGCGGGCAAGGCCCTGGCCATGACCAACCTGGGGTCCCTGTACCAGTCCGGCCGGGGCGTGCCCCAGGATGACAAAAAGGCGGTCCTCTGGTTTTCCCGGGGGGCCGAGGAGGGCAACGCCGGAGCCATGTGCAACCTGGGGTGGATGTACCAGTACGGCCGGGGGGTGGAAAAGGACTCAGCCGAGGCGTCCCGGTTGTACCTCAAGGCTGCTGACGCGGGGAATTCCGTGGCCCTGAACAATCTGGCCAACCTCCTCCGCCGGGGCGAGGGCGTTTCCCAGGATCATGCCCGGGCTGCGAAGTTGTACCTTATGGCCGCCGAGGCCGGGAACTCCAAGGCCATGAACAACCTGGCCTTCCTGTATCAGAGCGGCCAGGGCGTGGAACAGGACCTGCGCGCGGCCGCCCTCTGGTTCGGCCGGGCCGCGTACTACGGCGACACCACGGCCATGGACAACCTGGGGGTCATGTACCGCGACGGTGAGGGCATGGCCGCCGATGACGTCAAGGCTGTGTTCTGGTTCCGCCAGGGTGCGGACCGGGGAGACCCCTCGGCCATGAACAACCTGGGCTGGATGTACCGCAAGGGCCGGGGCGTGGAGAAGAACGACGCCGAGGCCCTGGACTGGTATACCCGGGCCGCCCGGGCTGGGAACGATCTTGCCATGGCCAATCTGGGCCTCATGTACATCAAAGGCGAGGGCGTTCCCCAGGACGGGGAGACCGGGCTCATCTGGCTCAGGAAATCCGCGGACCAAGGCAACGATTCGGCCAGAAGGCTCCTGGAAAAGCTGGCTGGAGATACCCGAAGCGAGGGGTCATGAGCCTTCGAGCACAAGCGGATTCAATCGGTATGGGAAAGAACATGAGCAACAAGGCGGGTGTGATCATGAACAAAATCCGGTGGGCCACGGTTTTCGTTGCGCTCCTGGCGGTTCCCCTCATGACCTGGGCCTTCGGGGGCCTGGAAGGGTTGAAGGAGTGCACCGACGCGGACCTGGAGGAAGTCTACGGGAAAATTCATCCGGACGACAGCCCC
>JAHJUF010000182.1 GCA_018829095.1 Pseudomonadota bacterium
CCCCGTCACGCCCCTGGGCCCCGAGCCCATGCTCGTGGTCAAGACCCACCTCAAGAAGCTCCCGGACGGCCAGCGCCTCATCATCATGCAGGACGCCAAGGGCCGCGGAGTGAACCTCACCGTGGGCCCGGCCCTCATCCATTCCATCCGCAAGCTCCTGTCCGACACCGCCGAAAAGGCTGGATGGGACCTCGCCCTGGACCTCTACTCCAAGACCCCGGAAAACATGGCCCAAGGCCATTCCAAAACGGTGAACTGATTTCCGTCTCCCGGCCCCGGGGAAGTTTCCAGGGGCCGGGAGAGTCCGGGGCCGTACGGATTGGAGCGATTGCCAAAAGCCCTGTTGTCCTGGGGAGGCGCGCAAACGCTGCATGCCGTCATTCCGGCGAAGGACGGAATCCAGTCCTGCCAAGCGGCCAGGCCTTGTTCATTTTGGAGATGGATCTTCCTGGATTCCGGTCTTCGCAGGAATGACGGGTTGTCGAACGGGTGGGTCGCCCTTGGGAAAGGCGGAGGGTTCCCGGGTTTTCCTATACGGTTTCCCTGGTTTCCATGAGGATGTCCTGAGCCTGGAGCCTGTACAGCTCCATGAGGTTCAAAAGGACCAGGGCCACTTCCTTGTGGCGTTCCCCCAACAAGCGGCGGCGTATGGCCAGGGCGTCCTGGAAGGCATCCCCGGCCATCTCGAAATCCTTGGCCATGAGGAAGATCATTCCCATGTTGTTGTAGGTGGTGGCCTTTTCCGGGGCGTCCCGGGGGAACTTCCGGTCCACGTACTCCACCATTTTCTTGCCGTCTTCGAGCGCCCGGGGCAGGTCCCCGGCGCGGATGACCTCCACCAGGTCCCGGTTTCGGGCTTCCCAGTCCGGGCCTTCCTCCCTGGCTGAAAAACCCAGCTTTTTTCCGAGCTTGCCGATCAAGTCGTTCCTCCTTTGGAGTCCGGCCCCGGGTCCCGGCCGGAAATGAGGTCCTTCAGAAAACCGGAAATCTCCCTGAGCTGTCCGGCCAGGGCCGCCCGCCGGGCCATCTGCCAGGGCTTGAGGGCCAGAAGCTCGGCGCTCATCTCGGCGATCCTCTCGGCTGCGGCAGCCAGGGCAGGGACCGCGAAAGGGTCTTCCGGAAGCGGGGCGGCCCTGCCGGGTACCTCGGGGGTGGCTGCCTCTGGACCCGAGTCCGCCTGGGGCGGCGATTCCGGGGCCGTGGACGAGCCTGGCGCGCTGGCGGCCCCGGCTGGGAATGCGTCATCGCCGGGCTCCAGGATAGGGAAGGGTGTCACCCGGGGCACCCTCCTGGGGTCCCAATCGCTCATGGTCGCGCTATTCCCCGGCGGGTTTCCCCACCTGGTCCTTTGCCGCGCCGCCTTCTCCGGCCGCATCCATCTTGTTGGCTTCCAGGATTTCGGTGGCCCGTTCCTTATAGACGTTGGACATGGCTGCATAGAGCCAGGCGATGTTCTTGAGGATCATGGCCGTGGCCGGGTCGTTGCCCCCGGAAATCTTCGTCCGCAACTCCAGGGCCTTGAGCAGGTAGGGCTGAGCCATTTTGTAGTTGCCTGTGGAGAGGTAGAGCATGCCCAGGTTGCCCATGCTCTTGGCGGCTTCCTCGCCCTCGGTGAGCCCTTTTTCCCCGAGATATTTCAGGAGGGTCTGGCTTTTTTCCAGGGCTTCCGGGATCTTTTTTTCATTGAAGAGGCTTATGATCTCTTCATTCATCTTCTGCCATTCGGGGTCCACCGGCTTGGTTTCCGGGGCATCCCCGGCCCAGGAGACCAAGGGGAGGACCAGGAAGGTGATGATGAGCAGGACGGCGATTTTTTTCATGGGTTGTTCCTTTCGGATTTTGCAGCTTCCAGGGCGCGCCGCTTGAAGGAGTCCAGATAGAACCGGCTTTCTCTTTCCACCAGGACGAAAATCAGGGCGCCCCCTAGGGCGAGGAGGGTTCCGGTCAGGGTCACGGCCAACAGAAAGAACCGGTTGCCGGCCTTGCGGAAAAAGTCGGGGCCGTAGGTGGCGTAATCCCCCACGGCGGAGAGTCCCGCCACAATGAGCAGGGCCAGGCCCAGGAGCCCCGCAAAGATGGCGCCCACCTTCCATTGGCCGTGGTCCGCCAGGATGGGGTCCCCCTGGGGCGGCGCCGTGGGGTCGAAGGCCTCGGCGGCCGGGAGGGAGTCCGGCGCGGCGGAGACCAGGGCAAACCCCGGGCCGCCGGCCTCCCTTTCCAGGGTGATGCCGCAGCCCGGGCAGGGCAGGGCGTCGGAGGGGTCATCCATCTCCACCTTGCACCCGCACCTGGGACACTGGATTTCCATGGGCCTTCCTTTCCCGGCCGCCATACCGGCCTTTGGATCGTGCAAAATAGCCCACATGGCAGGGGGGCGTCAATGGTCCGGGGGCGTTTCCCAACCTCTCATCGGACACCATATCGTAGATTGACATTCAGCTAGGGTTTGGGCACAATTCAACATTCGATTTTTTGACGATAGGTTTTTTCGGGGCAACATGTCGCCCCTGAGCGTTTCACCCCCCGGGGAAAGCCCGGTTTTCAAGGATGCGTAGGTTCTTTTTTTCTTGACACTTGGCCCCGGGTTCGGTAGTTATGCCGGAACAATGCATCAGCGGACACTGTTTAGGGTCCGGTATTCCGGCGAGACGTCCGGAGGGCTGTGTGCGCATAGGCAGGAGTGTGCGCATGGATGGCCGCTGGGAGACCCTGGGTAGAATGGTGTCAAGAATCCTCTCAAGCGTCGCTCAAGGGCCGGAAACGGCGCCTATTATTGATAAACCCGCAGGTACAGGCTGTGATGAGTGAGG
>JAHJUF010000183.1 GCA_018829095.1 Pseudomonadota bacterium
ATGTTCGCCAACAAGGCCAACCCCATCCCGGTCAAGGGCTTCACAAGACTGGGTTTCCTCACCAAAGACTTCACGGCCCTCACCAAGCGGATGGAATACTTCCTCCGGCCCACGGACGAACTCCTGGCCGATCCCCAGTACCTGAAGCTGAACACCGTGTTCACCCTGAACACCGCAGCCTTTGCCGTGCGGGAACTGGCTCTGGGCGACCCCCTGTGCATCCCCGTGGCCAAAGGAATCCCCGACGGCATCGTGCTCTTGAAGATCCTCCCCGACGGCCCGGCCGTGAACCTGGACGTGGACGACGGGGACATGGACGTGCAAAAGGACGACGTGGCCCGGCCGGCAGCGGCCATGTACATGAAGGACATGAAGTCCGCGAACCTTTTCCTGAACCAGAAAATGGACCCCTTCACCGCCATCGTGCGGGGGGACGTGTCCATCCGGGGCCGCATCCCGTTTCTGGACGCCATCAGCCTGATCCTGGACCGGGTGGAGGGCTACCTGGCCTGATCCCGGCCCGGGCTCTGATTTCCGGTTCCCCGGGCCAACGCCCGGGAAAGTTTGCCCTTGATCCCATATTCGGAGGTTTGGGTGAAGACCTACGACTACCCCAAGAGCCGCGCCCTTTTCGAGCGGGCGGCCAAGGTGATCCCCTGCGGCATCTACGGCCACCTTTCCCCCGCGCCCCTGGTTCCGCCCTCCCACTACCCCTTCTACGCCCAGAGCGCTTCGGGGTCCCGGTTCAAGGACGTGGACGGCAACGAGTTCATTGACTACATGTGCGCATACGGGCCCATGGTCCTTGGCTATTGCCACGAAAAGGTGGACGCCGCCGCCCGTAGCGCCTACGAGACCGGAAACTGCGTCACCGTCCCGGCTCCGGTCATGGTGGAGTTGGCCGAGCGCCTGGTGGACCTGGTGCCCATGGCCGACTGGGCCTTTTTCGCCAAGAACGGCAACGATGTCACCACCCAGGCCCTCATGGTGGCCCGGTCCGCCACGGGGCGCAAGAAGGTCCTGGCCATTTCGGGCGGCTACCACGGCGTGGCTCCCTGGACCCAGGGCCTGGGCCACCACGGCGTGGTCGAGGAAGACCAGGCCAACATGATCCGCGTGCCCTGGAACGACTTCAGGGCTTTTGAGAACGCGGTGTACAGCCACCCGGACCAGATCGCCGCGTTCATCGCCACGCCCTACCACCACCCCGTGTTCGTGGACAACGAGTACCCGGCCGAAGGATACTGGAACAAAATCGTGGCCCTGTGCCGCCAAAAGGGCATCGTCGTCATCGTGGACGACATCCGGTGCGGGTTCCGCATGGACATGGGCGGCTCCCACGAATACTTCGGGTTTACGCCGGACCTGGTCTGCTTCTGCAAGGCCATCGGAAACGGCTACCCCATCTCCGCCCTGGTGGGCACCGAGGCGTTGAAGAACGACGCCTCCAAGGTGTTCTACACCGGCTCGTACTGGTTCTCCGCAGCCCCCATGGCTGCGGCCCTGGCCTGCATCAACGAGCTGGCCGAGATCAACGGGCCCAAGGTCATGATGGAGTATGGCAAGAAACTCCTGGACGCCCTGGTGGAACTCGCCAAAAAGCACGGCTACGACCTCAGGGTCACGGGCTCGCCCTCCATGCCGTATTTGCGCATCACCAACGACCCCACCCTGAACCTCCACCAGGACTGGTGCTCCGAGGTCACCCGGCGGGGGGCCTTCTTCTCCAGCCACCACAACTGGTTCATGTCCTGCGCCCACAACGAGGACGATTACAAAAAGACCTTGGAAATCGCGGACAAAGCCTTTTCCGTCATCAAGAAGAACGAGGCCAAGTACCTATAACCCAACCTTTTTCCGGGCAAATGCCCGGCGAACGGAGGTAACCCGACGGTGGCCCTTTCCGAAAAGCGCATCCAGGAACTGAAGCAGATCGCCAAAGGCATCCGCAAGGACATCATCGACATCACCGGATGGGCCGGCGGGGCCCACATCGGCGGTGGCATGTCCATGGTGGATATCATGGTGCTCCTCTACTGGGAGTTGGCCAAGGTGGACCCCAAAAACCCCGACTGGGAGGATCGGGACCGGGTGATCCTCTCCAAGGGCCACGCGGGGGTGGGCTATGCCCCGGTGCTGGCCCGCAAGGGATATTTCCAGTTCGAGCTCCTGAAGAATTTCAACAAGTTCATGTCCCCCTTCGGCATGCATCTGGACGGGTGCAAGGTCAAGGGCGTGGACGTTTCCACGGGGTCCCTGGGCCACGGGCTGCCCATCGGCGTGGGGCTCGCCCTGGGCGCCCGGCTCCAGAAAAAGCCCTGGATCACCTACTGCATCCTGGGCGACGGCGAGTGCAACGAGGGTTCGGTGTGGGAAGCCGCCATGGCCGCATCCCACTTCAAGCTCACCAACCTCATCTCTTTCGTGGACCGGAACCGCCTCATGATCGACGGCGGCACCGAGGAGGTCATGGCCCTGGAGCCCTTTGCGGACAAATGGCGCGCCTTCGGGTTCCACGTCATCGAGTGCGACGGACATGACTTCGCCGCCCTGGACAACGCCATCGGCCAGGCCCGGGCCCACACCGCCGGCCCCTGCCTCATCATGGCCAACACGGTCAAGGGCAAGGGAGTGGACTTCATGGAAGGCGACGTGAAGTGGCATTACGGCGGGCTGTCCACGGACCTGGTGGCCAAGGCCAAGGAATCCGTGGACAGGATGTAGGCGGGCTGCCCCAGGACGCCGCCTGCGGCGTTGCGCTCCGCTTTCCGGCCTCAACGTGCCTCGGGCACGCCTCGGCCGAAAAGGCTCGCGCGCCTTGCATCCGGTGCCCTGGAACAGCCCTTGCGGGTCCGGATGAAAAGCACAGCCCATATTGGTTGCGACAACGGATGCCACCAAGGCCTTTCCCGGCCCGGGCATTTTCTTGAAGGAGGCTCATCATGAGCGAGGGTTTGACCTGGACGGTTTACGACGCCAACACCATGACCCAGGCGGAGATTTACGGCGAGGTGCTCTGCAAGCTGGGTGAGTTGGACGACAAGATCGTGGGGCTTTCGGCGGATCTCGCCAACTCCACCAAGATCGGCAAGTTCGGCAAGAAGTTCCCGGACCGGTTCTTCAACGTGGGCATCGCCGAGCAGAACCTCTTCGGCGTGGCCTCGGGCCTGGCCAAGTCCGGGCTCACCCCCTTCGTGTCCACCATGGCCGTTTTCACCGCCATGCGGGCTGCGGAGCAGGTGCGCACGGACATCTGCTACCAGAACCTGAACGTGAAGATCATCGCCACCCACGCGGGGGCATCCTTCGGCCAGGCGGGCACCACCCACCACTGCACCGAGGACCTCGCCATCATGCGGTCATTCGCCAACATGACCGTCATCGTGCCGGCCGACGGCATCGAGATGGCGCTGTGCGTGCGGGAGTGCGTGGAGCGCCCCGGGCCGGTGTACATCCGCATCGGCCGGGGTTTCGAGCCCACCTATTATGAGGACGAGGATTACGGCTTCAAGATCGGAAAGGCCGTCACCATCAAGGACGGCACGGACATCACCCTCATCTGCTGCGGGATCACGGTGCTCCAGGCCGCCGAGGCGGCCAAGATCCTGGAGGAGAACGACGGCCTGTCCGTCCGGGTGCTGAACATGCACACCATCAAGCCCCTGGACGAGATCGCGGTGATGAAGGCCGTGCTGGAGACCCGGCGCATCGTCACCTTCGAGGAGCACAACATCCTGGGCGGCCTGGGAAGCGCCGTGGCCGAGGTCATCGCCAAGTCCGGCAAGGGCTGCGCCTTCGAGACCGTGGGCATCCCGGACTGCTTCTGCGTGGTGGGCTACCCCGAGGACCTCTACACCCACTACGGCCTTGATACCGACGGCGTGGTGTCAAAAGTTCGGGATGTCATGAAGATAGAGTTTGAGGAAGACGAGGATTGGGAAGACGAAGTATAGCCGGACAGCCAGAAACTGAGGTGTACTGATGGCCACGGAACGAGAGATGATGACAGCCCGGATTTTTTTACGGGCCGTGTTTCCTGTTATTAAGGTGCTTCTGGAAGATGAGCCCAAGATGGCCCGGCGTTTTAAAAAGGTGAAGGCCAGGGTTCAGTTTCGGGCCAAAGACCCGGCAGGCGACGTGGGGGCGAGCCTTGTTTTCGACAATGGCGCGTTTTCGGTGGAGCAGGGCATAAGGGCGGGCGCCGACATAGAGTTCGTGTTCCGCTCCGTAAGCCGCATGAACGCCATGTTCGCCGGAAAGCCCGCAGTGCCCTTCATCAAGGGGCTTCACAGGGTGGGGCTGCTCATCAAGGTGTTTTCGGTGCTCATGGGCCTTATGGTGCTGATGCCCAACGTAAAGCCCAAGGATCCGA
>JAHJUF010000184.1 GCA_018829095.1 Pseudomonadota bacterium
AGGCAGGGTTCCCCCCTTTGGAAAAGGGGGGCAGGGGGGATTTCTCTTTTTCGCTTTTTACCCTGGGCCAGCGGTCGCGGGCGAAGAGGGAATCCACCATAGGCGTAACCGGCATCAGGCACTTTTTTCAGGGGGAGAAGGCAAGGCATCCATGGACCCGATCCTGGTATACGACACCACGCTCAGGGACGGCACCCAGGCCGAGGACATCAGCTTTTCGGCCGAGGAGAAGCTCCGGGTGGCCCTGCGCTTTGACGAGGCGGGGTTCCACTACGTGGAGGGGGGCTGGCCCGGGGCCAACCCCCGGGATGACCGGTTCTTCGAGCTGGCCCGGGGGGTGGAGTTCGCCAACGCCCGCCTGGTGGCCTTTGGGTCCACCCGGCGTCCGGGGGTGGCGGCGGCCGAGGACAAAAATCTGAAGGCCGTGGCTGCCGCCGGAACCCCGGCCGTGACCCTGTTCGGAAAGAGCTGGGACCTCCACGCCACCGAGATTTTCGGTGTGGAGCTTTCGGAAAACCTGGCCATGATCGCTGAATCCACCGCCTTTCTTTCCGGGAGCGGCAAGGAGGTGCTCTACGACGCCGAGCACTTTTTCGACGGGTACAAGGCCAACCCGGACTATGCCCTGGAAACGGTCCTGGCGGCGGTGGAGGGCGGGGCCGGCACGGTGGTCCTGTGCGACACCAACGGCGGGACCCTGCCCCAGGAGGTGGAGAGGATCGTGCCCCGGGTGATGGCGGCTCTGGAAAAGCACGCCGCCGGGAGGAGCGCCGTCCGGGTGCCCGTGGGCATCCACGCCCACAACGACTGCGGGCTGGCCGTGGCCAATACCATTGCGGCGGTGAACGCCGGCTGCACCATGGTCCAGGGCACGGTGAACGGCTACGGCGAACGCTGCGGCAACGCCGACCTCACCTCGGTCATCCCCGTGCTCCAGGTGAAGATGGGCCGCCAATGCCTGCCCGAGGCGAGCCTGAAACGGCTGCGGTCGCTGTCCCGGTACGTGTCCGAGGCCGCCAACATGACTCCCCAGAGCACCCGCCCTTTCGTGGGGGAGAGCGCCTTTGCCCACAAGGGAGGGGTGCACGTCTCCGCCGTGCGCAAGGTCCCCCGGGCCTATGAGCACATGGACCCGGAGCTGGTGGGCAACCGCCGGAGGGTGCTGGTGTCGGACCTTTCCGGCAAGAGCAACGTGGAGGTCAAGGCCCAGGAGCTGGGGATCGACCTTGCCAACGGCGGCAACGGGGAGACCTCCCGGAAGCTGGTCACCGAGGTGAAGAAGCTGGAAAACGCGGGCTACCAGTTCGACGCGGCCGAGGGCTCTTTCGAACTTTTGATGAAAAAACGCCTGGGCCTGTTCTCCCCGGCCTTTGAGCTGAAAAGCTTCCTGGTGACCATCCGCAAGGAAAAGGACAAGCCCTGCTTTTCCGAGGCCACCATCAAGATCTGCGTGAACGGCCAGGAGCGGTTCACGGCCGCCGAGGGCCAGGGCCCTGTGGGGGCGCTGGACAACGCCCTTCGGAAAGCCCTCCGGCGGTTCTACCCCGAGGCTGCCCGGGACATGCGCCTGGTGGACTTCAAGGTGCGGGTCATCGACGGCCGGGAGGGCACGGCGGCCAGGGTCAAGGTGTTCATCGAGAGCCGGGACACCGAGGAAATCTGGAAGACTATCGGCGTGTCCGAGGACATCATCGAGGCAAGCTGGCAGGCCCTGGCCGACAGTTTCGAGTGGAAGCTGGGCAGGGACAAGGAAAAGGCGGCATCCCCGGAAAAGCCGGCGGAAGCCTGACGAAAAAGGCAAAGCCCGGATGACGCCCCCAGGCGCATCCGGAAAAACCCATCACGCAAGGAACATCACCATGGCATTCCCACACGGGAGGTTCGCCGCGGACCGGATCACCCTCCGTCCGCGGAGGGTCCTTGGGCGCTTGCTTTTCGGAAAGTGCAAATAGAAGGAATCTTTTTTCGGCCCCTTGGGGCCGCATCCGAAAGGTGGGACATCATGCCTGAGAGAGTATTCGTATTCGACACCACCCTGCGCGACGGGGAGCAGTCCCCGGGCGCGAGCATGAACACGGCGGAAAAGGTGCGCCTGGCCGGGCGCCTGGAAAAGCTGGGCGTGGACATCATCGAGGCGGGTTTCCCCGCTGCCTCGGAGGGGGATTTCGAGGCTGTGGCCGCAGTCTGCGCCCGGGTGTCCAACTGCTCGGTGGCCGGACTCGCCCGGACCTCCAAGAACGACCTGGACCGGGCCTGGGGCGCGGTGAAGGATGCCAGGCACCCCCGCATCCACACCTTCATCGCCACCTCTGACATCCATTTGGAACACAAGCTCCGCATGAGCCGGGACCAGGTGGTGGCCGCTGCCATTGAGGCGGTGAAATATGCCAAAAGCCTCACCCCGGACGTGGAGTTCTCGGCGGAGGACGGCTCCCGGAGCGACCGGGACTTCTTGTGCAAGGTGTTTTCCGCGGCCATTGCCGCCGGGGCCACCACCCTGAACCTGCCGGACACCGTGGGCTACGCCGTGCCCAACGAGTTCGCGGACATGGTGCGCTACGTGCTGGCCCACACGGAGAACATGCACCAGGCCGTGCTGTCCGTGCATTGCCACAACGACCTGGGCCTGGCCACGGCCAACACCCTGGCCGCTGTCCAGGCCGGGGCCCGCCAGGTGGAGGTCACCATCAACGGCATCGGCGAGCGGGCGGGCAAC
>JAHJUF010000185.1 GCA_018829095.1 Pseudomonadota bacterium
AGGTGGCGCCCCTGGCCTTCATGCGGGGCCGGACCCTGAACAACTCCTTCATCATCCTGGACGAGGCCCAGAACACCACCCGCGAGCAGATGAAGATGTTCCTGACCCGTATCGGATTCAACTCCAAGGCGGTGATCACCGGGGACATCACCCAGATCGACCTGCCCCAGTCCAAGCATTCGGGCCTGGTGGAGGTGAACGAGATCCTCCGGGGCATCGAGGGCATCGAGTTCGCGGCCTTTTCCAAGGATGACGTGGTGCGCCACCGGCTGGTCACGGACATCATCCGGGCCTACGAGGACGCGGATGCCAGGAAAGCCCAGGAACCGGCCGCTGCCGTTCCGCCCGGCCCTGACGGTTTCCCGGTCCTGAAAACGGAGACGAGCCCCCACCATGGCCGTTAGGATCAAAACCCACTGGCTGCGCCGCCTGATCCCTCCACCGGAACGGGTCATGTTGTGGATGCTCCTGTTGTCCGCGGGCCTCATCACCCTCATGGCCTATCCGGACCTGGTGGTGAACCGTCAGGCCTACAACCAGGGCGACGTGGCCGAAACGGATATAAAGGCCTCCCGGGACTTCCTGGTGGAGAACGCCGAGGCCACGGACGCCGCCCGCCGGAAGGCCGCGACGTCCATACTGACCGTTTACGACCACGACGACCTCCTGGGCGACCGGAACCTGAAGAGGGTCCAGGACGCCTTTTCCGGGGCCCGGAAGGTCATCGCTGACAGGGAAAAGCAGCAGGAGGCCCGGGAGACGGCCGCGCCTGACCCCGCCATGGTCCTGGACGGCCCCCCGGCGCCCCAGGCCAAGCCCGCCAACCTCTCCGAGGTGGTCTGGGCCTACAAGAAGCGCTTTGAGGAGATGCTGGGCGTCGAGGTTTCGGAAGGGGCCTACAAGCTCCTGGAGAGGGAGCGGTTCTCCCAGGCCATCGCCGACTCCATCACCCACATCGTGGGGGAGATCCTGGACAACGGCGTGGTGGCCAACAAGGAGTTGCTCCTGGAGGAGATGGACCGGGGCATCATCCTGAGGGGCATCGAGAGCAGGAACGAGCACTACGCCACCAACCTGCGCCATTATTACGGACCGGACCAGGCCAAGGCCATGGTCCGCATCATCGGCGACCCCCTGCTGGCCAGCGCCAACTACAGCGTGGTCAACCTCATCGTGGACCTGGCACAGAGACTGGTCCAGCCCAACATCACCCCCAACCGCCTGGAGACCACCAACCGCCGCAAGGCGGCCATGGAGACGGTCAAGCCGGTTTACTACCAGGTCAAGGCCGGGGAGATGGTCATCCGGGAGGGTGAGCGCATCACGGACCTGCACCTGGCCAAGCTGGCGGCCATGCACAGGAACGCCTCCCAGAAGGAGGCCCTGTTCCGGGGCCTGGGCACGGGGCTTCTGATCCTCTTCTTCCTGTTCACCTGGCACTTCGTGTACTTCCGCGAAAAACGGGCGGGTTCCTCCTTCCGGCTGAAGGACATGGGGCTTTTGTGCCTCACCCTGATAGCCTTCTTCGGCCTGGCCAAGATTTCCGTGGCCCTGTCCGCCAGCCTGGCCGACAGTAGCGGGGCCTACGGCGCGGCCCCATCGGCCGTGTTCTACGGAACGCCCCTCGCCGCCGGAGCCATGACCCTGTGCCTGTTCCTGGGCCTGGAGTCGGCCCTGGCTTTTGCCGTGATCCTCACCTTTTCCGTCACCATCCTGTTCGACAACTCCTTCCACGCCTGGACCTATTTCCTGGTGGGGAGCGTCCTGGGAGCCTACTGGGTGCGGAACTGCCCGGAGCGCAGCGTGATGATCCGGGCCGGGATCAAGGTGGGCCTGATGAACGTGGGCATGGTGACGGCCATCTTCCTCCAGAAGGGCTCGGCATTCGGGGAATCCTTCCTCTGGGACGCCACGGCGGCCTTCCTGGGCGGCGGGGTGCTCTCCGGGGTCCTCACCACGGGCCTGGTGCCCCTGGTGGAGGCGGCCCTGTCCTACTCCACGGACATCAAGCTCCTGGAGCTGGCCAATCTGGACCGGCCCGTGCTGCGCCGCCTCATGATCGAAGCTCCTGGCACGTACCATCACTGCGTGGTGGTGGGGTCCATGGTGGAGGCCGCAGCCGCCGAGATCGGGGCCAACCCCCTCCTCTCCAAGGTCTGCGGCTATTACCACGACATCGGCAAACTCCATAAGCCCTTGTATTTCATCGAAAACCAGATGGGCGGCAAGAACCGCCACGACAAGCTGGCCCCTTCCATGAGCGCGCTCATCCTCATCGCCCACGTGCGGGAGGGGGGCGAAATGGCCAGGAAATACCACCTGGGCCCGGCCATTGCCGACGCCATCCTCCAGCACCACGGCACCAGCCTCATCCGGCCGTTCTACGAAAAGGCGCGCCAGATCCGGGGGGACGAGAACGTCAAGGAAGGCGACTTCCGCTACCCCGGGCCCAAGCCCCAGACCAAGGAGGCCGGGCTGGTCATGCTGGCCGACGTGGTGGAGGCCGCCAGCCGCACCCTGGACAACCCCACCCCGGCCCGCATCCAGGGCCATGTCCAGCGCCTCATCCGGGCCATCTTCACGGACGGCCAGCTGGACGAGTGCGAGCTGACCCTGAAGAACCTCCACCAGATCGCCAAGAGCTTCAACAAGATCCTGGCGGGCATCCACCACCACCGGGTGGAGTACCCGGACCAGCAACCCGCCAAGACCAACGGCAAAACCAACGGAAAGAAGGCCGCCCTTGCCAGCCTGGATCAACAACCAGCAGAACCGGTTTCGGATTCCGAGAAAGAACCTGAGCCAGACGGCGGAACTCATCTTAGACGCCTTGGGATCTCCTGACGCCGAGCTTTCCGTGGTCATCCTGGGGGCCCAGGAGATGACCGCCTTGAACCGCCAATACCTGGAACGGGACTACCCGGCCAACGTCATGGCCTTCCCCATGCGGGAGGGCCCGGACGCGGACCTGAACCCCGGCCTCCTGGGCGACGTGGTCATCTGCGCGGACACCGCCAAAAAAGAAGCCGAAGCCGCAAAAGTCCCCTTCTCCCACCGCCTCCGCGAACTCCTCATCCACGGAACCCTCCACCTGATGGGCCACGACCACGCCGAACCCGGGGAAACCGCCCGCATGGAAGCCGAGGAAGCGCGGCTGCTGGCCTTGGCAAAGGAGGCAGGGAAAAGCAGAAAGGCAAACGCGGATTTCGCGGATTAGGAAAAGAGGCTCATCCGGCTAAAGCGCACCCGCTCTCATGGATGGCCCTGATTTTGAGTTTGAAAAATTCCAAATCCCGGAAGCCGCAGGCTTGGCGTTTCATGGTTTTGATCTTGCTGTTCGTGCCTTTCGGGGGGCCGGTTGAGCTTCGGTCATTCCTTTATGGTGACGGGAGCAGCGGCCTTGCATGGACACCGACGACGAGGAAACCCTCGCGGGTTTGCCAGGCCAACCGGTCATGGTGAAGCTTCAACCCTGAATGGGCCTGCCCTGATCCCCTCAAAAGAACCAGCTGAACAGGGGGGAGCGGAAGCGGATCCAGAAGGTGTATTCGTACACGGCCTGGACCGCCACGGGGAAGCTGAGGAGCACGGAGGCAACGGCCAGGGCGAGGAACGCGGCCACTGGCACCCGTTTTTCCCGGACCAGGAACCCGGCCCCGGCAAAGGCCAGGATCAGGAGCAGAGGCAAAAAATCCCAGTAGAACCGGGCCACCGTGTTCACCGTGGAGGCGATGGCAAGAACCTGGAGAGCGGCCATGGCGGCCGGGACCAGGATCATTTGCCTCATTTCCGCCATTTTCCCCCGGGCCAGGGCCACCAGGGGGACCGCGAAGAGCGCGGCCAGGGGGAAGAGGAGGAACACGGACACGGACAGCTCGTTGCCGTTCACCAGGGCGTCGGGCACGGGCCCGGAGGCCTGGCAGACCAGCCGGTACATGGGCAGGTGGAGGTACGGGAACGAGCCCGTGACCTCCGGCAGGCGGAAGAAGAGGTTCCACAGGTTGAAGGGAAGGTAGTCGTACCGGAAGAAGCCGTGCTCCTGCCAGTACGCGTTGTACACCGAGGTCTGAAGGAGGATGCCGAAATCCAGGGGGCTTCCGAACCGGGCCTGGTTGTAGGCCAGAAGCGCCCCCAGGGACAGGGCTCCCAGCCCGGCCAGGATCGCCGCCTGGGCCTGGACCCTCCCCGCGCCCAGCCGCTCCCGGTTTTTCCATAGTCCCACCAGGAAGGCCGCTGCCAGGACGCCCACGGCATAGGAAGAGGAGAACCGGCAGGCCGGGGCTGCGGAAAGGCACAGGGCAAAAGCTATAATCCCGCCGTGGGATACGAAGAATCCCTGGGCTGAGAACCGGGCGTACAGGGCAAAGGCGGCCACCAAAAAGAACATGGCCCCGGCGATGGCCTCGTGATGGAAGGTGGGGAAGGCGGCCATGAGGAGCCCGTAGCCCGAGAGCCCCAGTGCCGCTGGGAAGGCCAGGCGAAGCGCCATTCCGGCCCTGCCGCCGGGCGGCCCGAACCTGGCCAGGACCACGAACAACAGGGCCAGGGTCCCGGCCAGGAACAGGGCCACGGCCAGGCCGGTGGGCACGTCCAGCCCAACCAGGGCGAAGGGCAGGCGGAGCGCCGCCGGCAGGGGGCCGGAGTACAGGTACACCTTGCCGTCCTTCTCCACCACGTCCGTGGAGGGGTGCTCCGCGATGTCCAGATGCCCCTGGACAAAGGCCCGGGCCAGCATGTTGTTGTTGGGGAAGAGGGAGACCTCCTCGAACGAGAACGTCCCGGCCGTGCCCCAGGCGCAGTACAGCGCCAGGAAGACGAGGAAGAGGAGCAGGGCGGCTGGGCGGGCGGATTTCATGGGGGGCCTCCTTTAGAAGAACCATCCGAGGAGCGGACCCCGGAAATGGTAGAAGGCGTAGTAGATGAGCACCCCCTGGGCCGCCAGGGAAAAGGAGACAGCCACCGAAACTCCGGCCAGGACCCCTGCCGCCTCCGGGGTCATTTTTCCCCGGTCCTTGAGCCAGGACGCCCCCCAGAAGGCCAGGACCGTCATCAAAGGCAAAAATTCCCAGTAACTCCGGGCCACGCTCCTCAGGCCACCGGCCAGGGAAAGCACCACCAGGGCCGCCGATAATGCCAAAATGGTCAGGTCCCCCTTGCTTTTCCCGGCCCGCCCGGCCACCAGCGACCCCAGGGGGACCGCTGCCAGGAGCGCCAGGGGAAACAGGACGAACAGGGACGCGCAAAGCTCGTTCACGTTGGCCAGGTAATAGGACTGGGGCCCGGCGGATTCGCCCGCCAGGGTGAACAGGGGCATGTGGATGTACGGGAAGGCGGTTCCGGCCCGGGGCATGCGGAAGAACAGGTTCCAGAGGTTCACCGGGATCTGGTCGTACCGGTACGGGCCGTACACCTCCGCATACTCGGTCAGCGGCTGGCCCTCCACGGGCGCGCCGAAATCCCAGGCGTTCCCGAACCGGGCGTGGTTGTAGGCCAGAAGCGACCCCACGGTCAGGACCCCGGCAACCACCAGGATCAGGGCGTTTGGCCCGGCCCGGGAGGCCTTGCGGGAGGTCATCCCCCAGAGAAACGCCACCCCCAGAGCCCCGGCGGCCGGGAAAAAGGCCCACCGGCAGGCGCAGGCCGCGCCCAGGCAGAGGGCGAACCCCAGGGCCCCGACCCACGAGGCCGCGAAAGCCCGGGCCGAAAAACGCAGGTACAGGGCCGTGGCCGCCATCAGGAAAAACGACGCTCCGGCCACGGCTTCATGGCTGGCCAGGGGCAGGGCGTTCAGGAAGAGGGCATAGCCCGAGAGCCCCAGGGCCCCGGAGAAGATCAGGGCTAAGGCCAAAGCCCCGTTGCCGCCCTTGTTGCCGGACAGGCGGACCATGCTGGCAAAGGCCAGGGCCACGGTCCCGGCGCAGAACAGGGCGATGGCCAGCCCGGTGGGAATGTTCGCCGCAACCAGGGCGAAAGGCAGGCGCAGGACCGCCGGGAGAGGGCCGGGGAGGAGGTATCTCCTGCCCTGGTGCACTTTCACCGATTCCTGGAGGTACGGGGGCCCGGCCAGGTCCAGGCGTCCCTGGGCCATGGATTGGGCCAGGAGGTTGTACGAGGGGGCCACGGGGATTTCCGCGTACCGGAACGTCCCGCCCGTGCCCCAGGCCAGGTACACGGCCAGGGCCGCCACGAACACGAGAAACACTCTGGCCTTGGGGGGGATCATGGATACTCCGTACCAAGCTGCCCAAAAACGCGATCTGCGGCGTTGCGCTTCAACCTGCGCCACTGCGGCGTACAGTAGTAATGGGGAGGCAAAAAGTCGTCATCCCGGCGAAGGCCGGGAACCAGAGCTTTTTAACACCCTGAAATAACTGGATTCCGGCCTTCGCCGGAATGACGGGTGGGGTGGCTTGCATCTCATCGTTTTTGAACAGCTTGGTCACAGCCTGTTTTTCAACGGTCTGTCACGAAAGAACAGGATGGCAGATCAAACGCCTTCTCTATACCTGTTTTGCCGTCCGGGCACAAATGGAGTCTATTCTCCGCAAAGGCTTTCCCGGGTCCTCCCGGGGGCGGTCCCCGGTCTGCCAAACCTTGACACCGCGAGCCTCCTGGACAAAAATGGTCTGTTTCCCGAATCTTTCTTTTCCCGGCATTCCCGACCACGCCCCGGACCTGTCATGAAGCTCTTCATCCAGATTCCCTGCAAGAACGAGGAGGCCACCCTCGGGGCCGTGCTGGCGGACCTGCCCCGCCAGATTCCCGGGGTGGACGAGATCCACGTCCTGGTCATCGACGACGGCTCCACGGACAACACGGTCCGGAAGGCCCGGGACCTGGGAGTGGACTACGTCCTGTCCAACCCCGGCAACATCGGCCTGGCCCAGACCTTTGTCCGGGGCCTGGAGGCCTGCGTGAAGCTCGGCGCGGACATCATCGTGCACACGGACGCGGACAATCAATACTCCGGGGCAGACATCCCCCGGCTGGTGGAGCCCATCCTGGCGGGCACCGCGGACATCGCGGTGGGCTGCCGGGACATCGACAACCACCCGGAGTTTTCCCGGACCAAGAAGCGGCTCCAGAAGCTGGGCAGCGCCGTGGTGCGGCGGCTTTCCGGCACGGACGTCCCGGACGCCACCAGCGGTTTTCGGGCCTACAGCCGCCGGGCGGCGCTCCGCCTTTCCGTGATGAACATGTTCTCCTACACCCTGGAGACCCTTATCCAGGCCGGGAGGAGCGGACTGCGGGTGGCCTGGCTTCCCATCCGGGTGAACCCCGCCACCCGGCCGTCCCGGCTTTTCAAGTCCAACACCCAGTTCATCTCGAACCAGGTCCGGGCGCTTTTGGGCTCGTACCTTTTCTACCAGCCCCAGCGGTTCTTCGGGGCCCTGGCCGGGGCCTCGGGCCTCGTGGCGCTCGCCGGGGCCGTCCGGGTGGCCTGGTTTCTCGCCATGGTGCCCCCGGACCTGATGAAGTTCAAGATCGGAACGGGCCTGCTGGTCCTGTTCGCCCTGCTTATGTGCGTGCTTTTCACCGTGTCGGGGCTCTTTGCCTCGCTGCTCACCGGCCACCGGCTGCTGCTGGAGGACATCCGGTACCGCATCCGTTGCGGCCAGTCCGGCAACGCCTCCACCGTGGATGACCGGGACCTCGTCGTGGCGGATTCGTTTTCCCGGTGGAAGAGGATCGGCAGCGCCGATGACTGATTCCAAGGCGAAAAAGCTGGTCCTGGTCCACCCGCCCCTCAGGAACGTCCTGGGGGCGGCCACCCCGGACTACGTGGACGAGAACCGGGGGCACAACCCGCCCATGGGGCTCTTGTACCTCAAGGCCGCGGTGAACCGGTCCCGGCACGATTCCCGGTTCCTGGACGCCTCCCTGGAGGGAATGGACCATGTGGCGGCGGCCCGGGAGGCGCTTTCCGGAGCCCCGGACCTCGTGGGCATCCAGGCCATGACCTTCACCATGCCCGACGCCTGCCTCCTGGCCCGGGAGGTGAAGCGGCTCTCCCCGGAAACCCCGGTGATGATCGGCGGCCCCCACCCCACCATCTATCCCGAGGAGACGGCGGCCCTGCCCTATGTGGACTACGCCTTTGCCGGGGAAGGGGAAGAGGGGCTGGTGGCCTTTCTGGACCGCCTGGATGACCGGGAAGCCCGGGAGGCGGTGCCCGGGGTGGCCTGCGTGCGGGACGGCCGGGTGGCGTACACCCCCTCGGCCGGGCTTCTCACCGACCTGGACAGCCTGGCTTTCCCGGCCCGGCGGGACGCGCCCTTCCGGCAGTACTCGTCCGTTTTGGCGGAGAAAAACCCCATCTCCATCATGATCACCTCCCGGGGCTGCCCGTTCTCCTGCGTGTTCTGCAACCGCATGGGCCGCAAATACCGGGCCCACAGCGCGGGCTACGTCCTGGCCGAGTTCGACGAGGTCCTGTCCCTGGGGGTGGGGGAGCTTTTCATCCACGACGACACCTTCAGCCTGAAGCGCGACCGGGTGGAGGCCATCTGCCAGGGCATGATCGACCGGGGGACCCCCATGATCTGGGAGGCCCGGACCCGGGTGGACTGCGTGGACCAGAAGCTTCTGGGCCTCATGAAAAAGGCCGGTTGCGTGCGCCTGTCCTTTGGCGTGGAGTCCGGGTCCGAGCGGGTGCTCACGGCCATGCGCAAGGGCATCAAGCCCCAGCTGGTGAAGGACGTGTTCTCCTGGTGCCGGACCGAGGGCATCACCACCCTGGCGGACTTCATGGTGGGGAACCTGGAGGAGACGGAAGAGGACATCGAAAAGACCTTCGAACTCCTGAAAGGCATCGACCCGGACTACGCCCAGTTCTCCATCCTGTCCCCCTATCCGGGAACCCCCATCTACCAGATGGCCCTGGACCAGGGCGTGGTGCCCGGCGACGTGTGGCAGGATTTTGCCGCCGACCCTCTGGCCCCCTTTGAGAGCCCGGTGTGGACCGCCCATTTCTCCCGGGAAGAGCTGGACAAAATCACGGCCAAGGCCTACCGCGCCTTCTACTTCCGGCCCCGGTTCATCCTCCGCCAGTTGAAGAAGATCCGTTCCCCCGCCACCTTCGCCACCATGGCCCGGGGGGCCCTGGGCATGCTCAAGGGATGACGGAACTGCAACAAGTCGTCATCCCGGCGAAGCCTGTCCTCGCGCAGGCGGGGAGCCGGGATCCAGGGTCTTTGTAACCTATTGAAAAGACTGGACCCCGGCCTTCGCCGGGGTGACGGTTGAGAGTGGTCTCAGGACTTGTTGCAGC
>JAHJUF010000186.1 GCA_018829095.1 Pseudomonadota bacterium
CAAGAAGGATTACCCCACCGTGGTCATTGGCGCGGGCATCGGAGGGCTCACCTGCGCGGCCTTCCTGGCCCGGCAGGGCATCCCCGTCACCGTGGTCGAGCAGCATAACATCCCCGGGGGATACGCCACCAGTTTCGACCGGGACGGGGGCCGCTTCACCTTCGAGGTCTCCCTCCACGCCACGGCCGTGGGGGACAACTCCATGGAACGCATCTGCCGCCGCCTGGGCCTCATGGACCGGGTGGAGTTCGCCGAACTTCCCGAGTGCTACACCCTCATGCTCCCGGGGCTCACCGTCCGGGTCCCCCAGAAGGACCCGGCTGCCTACATCCAAATCCTGTCCGAACACTTCCCAGCCGAAAAAAAGGGCATCACCGACTTTGTGAACCTCATGGTGGAGGCTGCGGAGGAGGGATCGGCCATCGCCCGGGGCAATCCCCGGTTCGAGGGCCTCTGGTTTTACCTGAAGTTCCCCTTGAAGTGCCGCCGGATGCTCAGCCTGTGGAACCGCACCCTGGCCGAGGTGGTGGGCCGCCATGTGAAGGACCCGGTGTTGAAGGACGTGCTGGTGGCCAACTGGGCCTACTACGGCCTACCCCCCTCCCGCCTTTCCGCCTTTTACTTCATGGTGCCCACCGGGGATTACCTGAAGAACGGGGCCTTCTACATAAAAGACCGGTCCCAGAACTTTTCCAACGCCCTGGCGGACATCATCGAGGAAAACGGCGGCAGGATCCTCTACAACACCCCGGCGGAGAAGATCCAGGTGAAGGACGGCGCGGTTTGCGGCGTGGAGGCCGGGGGCGAGCTATTGCCCGCCCGGGCCGTGGTGTCCAACGCCAGCGCGCTCACCACCGTGAACCAGCTCCTGCCCCCAGGCGCGTGCCCGGAATCCTATGTCAAAAAGCTCAACAACTACCCCGTGTCCCTGTCCTCCTTCATCGTTTGGCTGGGCCTGAACCAGGACATCACGGACCGGATCAAGGATTACGAAATCTTCGTGTCCACGGGCCGGGGAGCCGAGGAGGACTACAAGAGCTTCCTGGTGGGGGACGTGGAGAACGGCGCCTTCCTGGTGGCCATCTACGACAACGCATTCAAGGGCTACTCCAAGCCCGGCACCTCCACGGTCACCCTCGTTGCCCTGTGCGGGTTCGATCCCTGGGAGCCTTTCTTCGCAGACTACAAGACCGGCAAAAAGGACGCCTACAACGCCCAAAAGAAAGCCTGGACCGACACCCTGATCCGCCGGACCGAAAAGCACGTAATCCCCGGGCTTGCGGACATGATCGAGGTGCAGGATTCCGCCACGCCCCTGACCAACTGGTCCTACACCTCCCACCCCCGGGGCGCGGTGTACGGATTCGACCACGACCTCTCCAACGATTTCGTGAACCGGGTGGACAACCGAACCCCGGTGGACGGCCTGTACCTGAGCGGTGCCTGGTCCCGCCCGGGAGCCGGTTACGCCGGAGTCCTCCAGAGCGGCGAAATCACCTTCCTGAAAATGATGAAGGACTGGGGGGCATAACCGGAGTCCTGAAGCAACAGGGGACAAAGGGCAGGCGACAGGTCCGATACGGGCGGCCCTGGCGAAGACTCGCCGGGTCGCCCGTTTTTTTGACGAAGGTCAAAGGGATGGTCTTTTGGAAACAAGGCCCAGGCCGGGAGAAAAATCGTTGCAGGAATCAGACTCTTTTCTTAACAACACCAGCCTGTTGAAAAACAGGCTGGTCAAAAACGATGAGATGACAGTCACCCCACCCGGCCTTCGACCGTGCGGGGACCCCGACGGCGCACGAATCCTGAGGAACGAGGCGTACTACTGTACGCCGTAGTGACGATGGATGAAGTGCAACGCCGCAGATCGCGTTTTTGGACAGCCTGTTACAGCCCCACCGCCATGGCGGCCAGGCCGGCGGCGGCAAAGCCCAGGCCCACCGGAGCCCGCCATGACTTCCGCTTTTCCAGGGCTCCCAAAAGGTACATCCCTCCGATGCCCGAGGCCACGTAGGGGAGAAAGACCTGGATGCTGGTGAAGTGGGCCAGGTCAGGGGGGAAGTAGTAGAAGTGATAGGAGCCGAACAGGCCCAGGGAAAAGGAGTTCACCAGAAATTCGATGGCCATGGCGTCCACGCCGATGAAGACCCCCTTGGCCAGGTTGTTGTTCAGGAAGGCCAGGCTGGGGTTCACGGCCAGGGCCCGGTGCAGGCAGCACACGTGAAAACCGTACAGGGGCCATTGGACGAACGCCACGCCCGTGGTGTAGCCGCCACGCAACGGCCAGGTGCGGTACAGCCAGAGGGGCTCACCGAAAACCGCCACCCAGAGGGAATCCCAGCCGATCTCGCACACCAGCCCCGCCACCAGGGTCACCCCCATGTACAGGACCACCCCGGGAAGTTCCAGGCCCAGGGACCGGCCTGCCAGCCGCCTGTTGAACAGGTACAGGCCGGGCCAGAAGAACAGGGCCATGCACAGGCCAAAGACCAGGTTCATGGAGGGGTCGAGCCCCACCCCGGCCGCCGCCGGAGCGTCAAACACCGCCGAAAGCAAGGGCGCGGCCAAAAAGAACAGGGCAAACACCCCGGCCAAGCCCAGGGCCGCGGTTCCCAGGCCCGCGGGGATTTTCCGCCGGGAGAATTCCCAAGAGGGAACGGCAAGGTCGCGCATGGCTCTCTCCAACCGGATGTTTTAACTATCCGGTTGGTTACCATTCCCGCGAAAAATTGTCAACGCCGGTAAAGGGGGAGGCGGAATGGGTTATGGCTTCAGACTCACGGTGGCGGAGATGTTGACGCCAAGGCTGCCTGAGAAGTCGCCCACGAACTCCCCGGTCTGGCGGTTGCCGATGGTGGGGGAGGCCATGAAGTTCACGACACCCTCGGAATGGGTGTTGAAGGTGGGAAGGATCTTGGCCAGGGCGTCCACGCCCCCCATGCCGGCCAGGCTCTGGTAGTCGCTGAAATTGCTCTGATTCCGGGTCACGGTGGTGTTTAAGCCCGAAAGGTCGTAGCTCACGCCGGCCATGCCGCCGGTGGCATCGTTCATAAAATCGCCTATCATGGCAAAGGGGTTGACGGCGGCGGCCGCCTCGCCGGAAAGGGCCGTGCCCGTGGCGTCGGAAAGGAGGTTGTTGAAGGCTTCCCATCCGCCGCTCATGGGCATGGACGAGTACTGGGCCGCAAGGTCCGGCCGGATGCACCGGGGCACGTCTGCGGCGTATTCGTCCGCGGC
>JAHJUF010000187.1 GCA_018829095.1 Pseudomonadota bacterium
CCCTGTGCTCCCTGAAACTGGTGGATAAAAGGGAGGGCTGTTTCTGGAACACGCCGGAAACCTCGGCCCTCCTGGTGGCGGGCAAGCCCGATTACCTGGCCGGGCTCCTCCACGGCGTGCACCTGTGGGACTCCTGGTCCACCCTCACGGCGGCGGTGAAAAAGGGGGGCGCGGTGGGGTCCGGGCCTGTGAACGACCGGGGAGAGGAGTGGCTCACGGCCTTTATCGCGGCCATGCACTGGCGGGCGTCGGCCCAGGCCGGGGCCATCGCCTCCATGGTGGGGGTGCGGGAAAACGACCGGGTCCTGGACGTGGGGGGCGGCTCCGGGGCCTATGCCATGGCTTTCTGCCGCCAGGCCGATGGCGTGACGGCCACGGTCCTGGACTTGCCCAACGTGATCCCCATCACCCGGGGCTACCTGGAAAAGGCGGGCATGGCCGGGGTGGTGGAAACCGTGGCCGGGGACTACGAAACCAGCGGGCTGCCGCACGGATACGACCTGGTGTGGCTGTCGGCCATCGTCCATTCCAACGGACCGGAAAGAAACGCGGAACTCATCGCCAAGGCCGCGGCCTCGGTCAACTCCCGGGGCCGGGTGGCGGTCCAGGAGTTCGTCATGGACCCGGACCGGACCTCCCCGGCCTTTGGAGCCCTGTTCGCCCTGAACATGCTGGTGGCCACGGATTCCGGGGATACCTACACGGAATCCGAGATTGCGGACTGGATGAAAAAAGCGGGCCTGGTCAACGTCACCCGCCACGACACCCCCTTTGGCACGGCCCTGGTGGTGGGGGAAAAACCCTGACCCGGGATGTTGCCGGACGAACCGGGCCGGGGATGAACCCCGGTTCCCTGCCAGCTCCCCGGGAAAAGGGATGGAAAAGGCGTCCCGGGAATCCTATGGCCCGCCTGACAACCGCTCCAACTTACCCGAATGCCCGCAACGCGGCAGGAGAATCTGAACCCGAACCATGAACACCCCGGAAACCCAAACCTCCACTCGCCCCTGCCTGGCCATGGTCCTGAAGGGGTATCCCCGCATCTCCGAGACGTTCATCGCCCACGAGATCCTGCGCCTGGAGGAGCTTGGCTTTTCCGTGCGCATCCTTTCCATGCGCGCGCCCCGGGAGGGTTTTCACCATCCCGTGGTGGACCGCATCCAGGCCCGGGTGGACTACCTGCCCCAGGAGATCCTGCCCGGCCTGCCCCGGTTCATCCCGGCCGCCGCGGCCCTGGCCGCCGCCAGCCCGGCCCGGTTCGCCGCCGCCGCCCGCCTGGCCCGGACCCATCTGATTCTGACCCGCAAGAGCGCCACGGTGAAGCACCTGCTCCAGGGAGCGTTGATCGCGGGGAAGCTCCTCCCCGGCTCCGGGGCGCGGCTGATCCACGCCCACTTCGCCCACTCCCCCACCTCGGTGGCCCGGTTCGCCTCCATCCTCTCAGGGGTGCCCTTTTCGTTTTTCGCCCACGCCAAGGACATCTACACCCAGGACCCGGCCCGCTTAGCGGAAAAGATCGCCGCCGCCCGGTTTGTGGCGACCTGCACGGAATACAATCGCGGGCACCTGTCCTCTCTCTCCCCGGACGGGTCCACCCCCATCCATCGGGTGTACCACGGCATTGACCCGGACCAGTTCTCCGGCCGCCCCCGCCCCGAATCCCGGCCGCCCTACAACCTCCTCACCGTGGCCCGGATGGCGGAGAAAAAGGGCCTGCCGGACGTGTACCAGGCTCTGAGGATGCTCGCGGACGCGGGGATCGCCTTCACCCACACCCTCATCGGAGAGGGGGACGACCGGCCCATGATCGAGGCCCTTATTCAAGACCTGGGCCTTTCAGACCGCTGCCGCATCCTGGGCGCCCGGCCCCACGGGGAAGTGGTCGAGGCCTTCAACGAGGCGGACCTCTTTGTCCTGGGGTGCAAGAAGGCGAAAAACGGCGACCGGGACGGCATCCCCAACGTGCTGGTGGAGGCCCTGGCCATGGGGGTGCCCGTTGCCGCCACCCGGGTGTCGGCCCTGCCCGAACTGGTGCGCCACGAGGAGACGGGTCTCC
>JAHJUF010000188.1 GCA_018829095.1 Pseudomonadota bacterium
CCGGGTGGGGTGACTTGCAGCTCATCGTTTTTGAACAGGCTGGCAGGGGCCTGAGGATCAAAAGCAAAAAAATCCGCAGAACCCATGGCAAAATTCCCTGGACCTGGGAAGAATTTTCGTAAGCGTTCAGGGGGTATCTACGCCAACGTCCCGATCCAGGCCAAGTCAGTGGGCTGATTTCCGAGGTAGTCGGCAACCGCTTGTACGAGGCGCGAGTAGGCGGGAATGCCGTGCATACGGCAGGTGTGCTTGAGGGACAGGATGCGCTCGACCCAGCGGTCGCCTTTTTCGCTCCATGTTCCCAGGCTGCGCTTGCGCCAGATGACGCCGTAGCGTAGCGCCCTCTCGGCGCGGTTGTTGGTGGGGTCCACGCCGTCCTCCGAGATGCACAGCCACAGGCTTTCCCTCTCGTTGACCAGGCGGCGGGCGAACACCCCGGCTTCGTCCTCCCGGTCGCGGTTTTCGGGCGCAAGGCGCGCAAACCGGGCGTTGAACATGCGCCATTCGCCCAGGGCCGGCGACTCGCGGCCCCCTTGGATCAGGAGCGCCAGCTCGGTCATCAGGCGTTTTCCGAAGCGGGCCAGGTCCGGGTCCTGGCGTTCCGAAAGCCCCCGGGATGGAGTAACCCCCATCGAACGGGTTGATGGGGATAAACGGGTTGAAATGTTTGAGCTTTTGGAATTGGGACTCAGACCCCGCAAGACCTGCGAGTTGGATTCTTCATTTGTTGACGACTACACGGGGTGATTTCGTTCCGGGGTATTGCCGGAGTCGCCAACAGGCCACCCCGGCATGGGATGGGGAGTTTGCGCCTCTGAAACGCGCGGGAGGCTAAGACCGCCACGGCAGGAAAAGAGACCCGAAAAGAGCGGCGACAACCCACGGGGGCTTCGGCTTGCCGGGGATATTCTTTTTACCCCTTGCGCTGAAAAGAGGGGAGAGAGTGGGGACAAAATGGGTCTCCGACGAAAAAGGGGGTTAGCCCCGAAGAGCTAACCCCCTGGATTCCTTGGCTCCCCAGCGCGGACTCGAACCACGGACACGGTGGTTAACAGCCACCTGCTCTGCCGACTGAGCTACTGGGGATCAGTGTTACGAGGGCGAGTATATAGCGGACCGGTGGGCGAGCGTCAAGGGGGAAAAGGCGCGGGTTGGCGCTTTGGCGGGCTGGCGGGTTGAACCGGGCGGGGTTTTGGGATAAGGAGGCCGTATCCCTGGGCGTTGAAGCGGAAGCCTCTTTTCGCGCGGCGTCCGGGAAACCCCTTCCCAAGGTTTTCGAACGCTCCCCGGGTTTGGCCGTCAGGCTCCCGGGACCCTTTTCCCGGCTTTTTCCCCGGAGCCTCTTCCCCCGTGGGGGGTTGGTTACGGGTCTTGGCCGTTGACGGAGGTTCCATGAAGATTCTGGTGATCGGGTCCGGCGGGCGGGAACATGCCCTGGTGTGGAAAATCGCCCAAAGTCCCCGGGTGAAAAAAATCTACTGCGCCCCGGGGAACGCGGGCATCGCCCGGCTGGCCGACTGCGTGGCCATCAACGCCGATGACGTGGACGGCCTTTTGGCCTTTGCCCGGGAAAGCGCCGTGGACCTCACCGTGGTGGGCCCCGAGGCGCCCCTTGCCCTGGGCCTGACAGACCGGTTCGAAAAGGCCGGGCTGGCCGTGTTCGGCGCATCCAAGGCCGCCGCCCGCCTGGAAGGCTCCAAGTCCTTTGCCAAACGCCTCATGGAAAAGCACGGCATCCCCACGGCCCGGGGCAAATCCTTCACCGACCCGGACAAGGCCCTGGCCTACGTGAAGAAGCAGGGCGGACCCCTGGTGGTGAAGGCCGACGGCCTAGCCGCAGGCAAGGGCGTGCTCCTTTGCGAAACGGAAAAGGAGGCTGCCGAGGCGGTTGCCGCCGTCATGCTGCGCCGGGAGTTCGGCGAGGCCGGAAGCCGGGTGGTGGTGGAGGAGTTCCTCCAAGGCGAGGAGGCGTCCTTTCTGGCCTTCACGGACGGGAAGACCGTGCTTGCCCTGCCCTCCTCCCAGGACCACAAGGCCGCCTTCGAAGGCGACCGGGGCCCCAACACCGGCGGCATGGGGGCCTACAGCCCCGCGCCCGTGGTGGACCGGTTCATGGAAAAAAAGATCATGGAAACGGTCATGCTCCCCACGGTCCGGGCCATGGCCGCCGAGGGCCACCCGTACCGGGGCGTGCTCTACGCCGGGCTCATGATCCACGGCGACTCACTGAAGGTCCTGGAGTTCAACGCCCGGTTCGGGGACCCCGAAGCCCAGCCGCTCCTCATGCGCCTGGAAAACGACCTGGTGGAGGTCATGGAGGCGGTCATCGCCGGGCGGCTGGACCAGATCAAGCTTTCGGTGGACCCCCGGCCCGCGGTCTGCGTGGTCATGGCCGCCAAGGGCTACCCGGGGAAATACGAAAAGGGCCTGCCCATCGCCGGGCTTTCCAACGCGGGGCGCATGAAGGACGTGGTGGTGTTCCACGCGGGCACCAAGACGGAGGGCAACCGGACCGTGACCTCCGGGGGCCGGGTCCTGGGGGTGACAGCCCTGGGGGACGACCTTCCGGCGGCCATCCAACAGGCTTACAAGGCTGTGGACAAAATCTCCTGGGACGGGGTCTTCTGCCGCCGGGACATCGGGGCCAAGGCCCTGGACCGGCCGGGCTCCGGCCCCCTGGTGTCCATCGTCATGGGCTCGGATTCGGATCTTCCGGTCATGAGGGAAGCGGCAAACACCCTGGAAAAATTCCGCATCCCCTACGAGATCACCGTGGCCTCGGCCCACCGCACCCCGGAGCGGGCCGCGAAAATCGCCGCCACGGCCCGGGAGCGGGGCGTCAAGGTCATCATCGCCGGGGCCGGAGCCGCCGCCCATCTGGCCGGGGCCCTGGCGGCCCAGACCACGTTGCCGGTCATCGGCGTGCCCATCGACGCCACGCCCCTGAACGGCCTGGACGCGCTGCTTTCCACCGTGCAGATGCCCCCGGGCATCCCGGTGGCCACCGTGGCCGTGGGGAAGATGGGCGCGAAGAACGCCGGGGTGCTGGCCGCCCAGATCCTGGGGGTGTCCGATCCGGACATGGCCGCCCGCCTGGCGGAGGAAAAGCGCAACATGGCTCGGGAGGTGGAGGAGAAGGCCCGGAAACTGACCTTGTAGGGCGGTGGCCGGAAGGGCTCCAGGCGCCCTTTTTCCTGGAAAACAATGCGACGGAAGGGCCTGGCATGAGAAAGGCGTTCCATGGGGCGGTCATCGCCTGGGCCGTGCTGGCGTTCCACGTTCCCCAGGCGTGGCTCCTGGTCTTCCTGCTCTTTCCCAAAACCGGGAACGGCGGCTGGGGGGACGCGGCCGTGAACGCGCTGCTCATGACGGCCTGGGGCGGGGTGCACAGCCTGATGGCCCGGGACTTCGCCCAGAAGGCCATGGCCCGGCTGGTGGGGCGGGACTTCGTGAAGGTCCTCTACGTCACCGTGGCCGGGCTCACCCAATGCGCCCTGCTGGCCCTGTGGAGGCCCCTGGCCGGGGGCGTCTGGGAGGTCCGGGGCCTGGGCTGGTGGGTCCTGGCCGGGCTGTTCCTGGCGGCGGCGGGGGCGGTTTTCGTTTCTTCCCTGCTCCTGGACTACATGGAGGCCCTGGGGGCCCGGGCGGTGCTGAGGCGTATGCGGGGCGAGGCCCGGCGGGACATGCCCCTCTCCGTCCGGGGGCCCTATGCCTACTGCCGCCACCCGGTGTACCTGTTCACCATCCTGCTGCTGTGGACCGGACCGGTGATGAACCTGACCCGCCTGGAATTCGCGTTTCTGGGGACCGTCTACATCCTGGTGGGCATGTTCCTGGAGGACCGGGACACGGTGCGGAGCATGGGGCCGGAATACGAAACCTACCGCAAAAACGTGCCCATGCTCATCCCCCGCCTCACCCCCTGGCGGCCGCCCGCTACGGGAAAAGGAGGGGCGGGATGACTCTCCGGCGGGGCGGGCTCCAACCCGTGGCCGCCTGAAGAAAAATCCCCCCTGCCCTCCTTTTTCCAAGGGGGGAATCCCGCACCGGTTCACTGGTTGCCGAAGCCGTTCTGCGCGCCGCAATCCGGGCAGTCCCAGGTGATGTTGTTGCAGGACATGCCCCACACGTTTTCCAGCATGCAGCTCTGGCAGATGGAAAACCCGCACCTGCAGGTCCAGCAGAAGGGGACCTTGGCCCTGCACAGGACGCACTCGTAGTCCCGGTTCCGGCGGTATTTTTTTCGGTAGGGCGATGTTTCCATAGGATGGTCCATGAACCCCAAGACCGCCCGGGCGGTCTTTTTGTTTGGGGCATACCGCCCGGTTGCCCGGGCCGGAAAAAGGTGCTACGCCTCTCCCCCAGCCTTGGGTCTGGAGCGGAAAAGCCGAGGCAGAATCCGAATCCTTGTGAACGAGAACCTAGGCAAGGAGCCCTGCCATGTCAACCCGGGAACACGCCCTCAAACTTTTGCGGGAAAACGTGAAGAACGAGCGCACCCTGGCCCATTGCCTGGCCTCCGAGGCTGTGCTGCGGGCGCTTGCCCAACGGTTTTCCGGGGACGGGGAGCTATGGGGCCTGGCGGGCCTGCTCCACGACCTGGACTACGAGGGCGAGGGCCAGGACCCGGCCCGCCACGGGGACGCGGGCGCGGACATGATCCTGGCCGGGGGGTTCGACCCAAAGATCGCCCGGACCGTGCGTATGCACAACGCCGAGGGCCTGGGGCTTTCCCGGGACCTCCAGCTGGATCACGCCCTGTGCTGCGGAGAGTCCGTCACCGGCCTCATCGTGGCCGCAGCCCTGGTGCACCCGGACAAAAAACTCGCCTCCGTAAAGACGAAAAGCGTGAAAAAGCGCATGAAGGCCAAGGACTTCGCCCGGGCCGTGAGCCGGGAGCGCATAGCCGAATGCGAAAAGATCGGCCTTCCTGTGGACGAGTTTCTCGAAATCGCCCTGGCCGCCATGCAAGGCATCGCGGAGGAACTGGGGCTTTAACCTTCCGAAAAGGCATTCCCATGGCAAAGATCACCCTTTCCGACGCCTTCAAGAGCAAGGACGTGGCCGATCAGGACAAGGTCCTTTCCCCGGCCGAGACCGTGCGGCGGTTCTCCGCCCGCCTGGCCAAGCTGGACCTGGACATCCTGGCCGAGGCCGTGCGCATCGACCGGGGCCGCCTGGACATCCCGGTGTACGTCTCCGCCTGCGGGGCGGACGCTTTTGCCCTCACCGGCACCAAAAAACAGATGGGCAAGGGCGCCACCCCGGCCCAGGCCGAAGCCAGCGCGGTCATGGAGTTGGCCGAGCGTTTTTCCCTGTATGCCTTTTCCGCCGATCCCGGCAGGTTCGAGACCGCCACCTGGAACGAGGTGAAGGACCGGGCCCTGCCCCTTTCCGAGGTGGCCAAATCCGTGGGGCACGACCCGGAACGGGCGGCCAGGGCCCTGGAATTCTTCGCGGAACTGCCCCAACGCTGGTGCGCGGCCACGGATCTTTCCCGGGACGAGGAAATCCTGGTGCCCTTTGACTGGTTCTTCGCCATCAACCAGTTCAACGGTTCCTGCGCGGGCAACGTCGTTGCCGAGGCCCTGTGCCAGGGGGTCTGCGAGGTGGTGGAGCGCCACGTGTCCGCCCTGGCGTCCGACGGCGCGGCCCTTCCCGGCATCCGGCCCGAGAGCGTAAGCGACCCCATGGCCCTGGAATTGCTGGACAAATACGAGCGGGCCGGGGTGAAGGCCCACCTCCACGACATGACGCTTGCCATGGGCGTGCCCACCCTGGGCGTGGTGGCCTGGGACCCTGCCGGGCTGGACACGAAAAAGAGCGAGATCGTCTGGACGGCGGGCACCGCGCCCCATCCGGAAAGGGCTCTGTGCCGGGCCCTCACCGAGGCGGCCCAACTGGGGGGCGACTTCGACACCGGGGCCTGCTACGTGGCCTCGGGCCTGCCTAAACCCGCGTCCCTTTCCGAGATAGAGGCCCTCCTGCACCCCGCGGACATGGCCGACATCTCCGCCCTTCCCTGCCTGGCAGACGAGAACATGGCCCGGGAGTTGACCGCCTGCGTGGCGGCCCTCACGGACCGGGGCTACCGGGTCCTGGCCGTGGACACCACCCATCCGGGCCTGGGCGTTCCCGCCTATTACATCATGGTGCCCGGGGCCCGGTTCCGGGAGCGGGCCGCCTCCGGGGATACCGGCCTCTTCACCGCCAAGATGGCTGCCGGGACCCTTTCCAAGGCAAAGGCCATGGACCTCCTCGCCCGCATGGAAAAGGCCCTGGACCGGCCTCCTTACGTGCCCTTCTACGCGGGAACCCTCTATCTCGCGGACGAGCCCGCCCGGGCGCTGGCCTTTTTCGAGGAGGCCGCCCAACGGGACCCCCATCCCGAGGAGGCCGCCAGCATCCACGTGTACCGGGGCGCGGCCAAAAAAGACCTGGGAGACTGGGAAGGGGCGCTCGCGGCCCTGGCCGAGGCCGACGCCCTGGACCCGGAGCGCACGGACGCCCTGAATCTCATGGGGGTCTGCTGCTTCAAGCTCAAGGACTTCCGCCGGGCCATCGGGTATTTCGAGCGGGTGGTGGCCCTGAACCCCACCTCGGCCATGGACCACGCCAACCTGGGGGTCAACTGGCGCGAACTGGGCGACCCCGGCCGGGCCATCGGTCATTTCGCCCGGGCCCTGGAACTGGACCCCGGCATCGAATTCGCCCGGGAAAGCCTGGCGCGGCTCCTGGGCCAGGGGGAATAGAGCGGCGATCAAAAGGCTGGTCTTAATGGAAAGCAGCCCAGGCGGGATTCCCCTCTTTGACAAGGGGGGGACAGGGAGGATTTTTTTCCAGGGGTGACCCGGGCACCCGGGGCTCTCCGCCGCCCGGGCCTCACTTCTTCTTGAACACCGCCCGCCAGCCTGTGGGGGCGGGCATGAAGGGACGGATGGTCCGGGAGACGCTGCCGGCCCGCTCGGCGGTGTAGAAGGCGTTGGGCTCCTGGGCCCGGACGATGCGGATGAGGCAGGGGAGGTCCCGGCGGCGGCATACCACGTAGAGTTCCGTGACCGGGCCGCACATGCCCTCCCCGGAGAAGGTGGTCACCGCGAACCCCTGGCCCCGGATTTCGGCGGCCATCTCCTTGCCCGCCCGGTCGCTGATGATGTGAAGGACCGTGTGACCCGGGGCCATCCACTGTTCCAGACGGATGCCCGCCACGTTGCCGCTGGCGAACCCCAGGGCATAGAACGCCACCAGGACGGGACGGTCCTGGATCAGCACCACCACGGTGGAGATGCCCGCCAGCCACACCAGGATCTCGAAGAATCCCAGAGAAAAAGCGGCCGTGGTTCGGCCCTGGACGATCATGATGGTGCGTATGGTGCCCAGGGACACGTCCACCACCCGCAGGCAGAAGATGATGGGCCCCAGGATGTAGACGGGCAGTTGAGCGATGATTTCCATGGTCCGTTTCCGGAATTCTTTTGGATGGGGCGTTGATCAGGAATTGGGCTGGATGGGGAAGCGCTTTTCAGACTGGGAATTGCGGACCCGGAGGCGCTCCTCCATCTTTTCCAGGGCCTTTTCCACGGAGACATCCATGACCGCTATCGTGCCGTCGCTGGCGATGACCCTTTTCAGTTCCGGAAACCGGCTGGCCGTGACGGAACGCAGGTACACGGGCTGGAAGTAGATGATGCTGTGGTTGATGGGCAGGATGATCATCCGGCCCCTCCGCACCTCGGAGCCCGCCTGGTCCCAGAGGGTGAACTGCTGGGCGATGTCCGGGTCCTGATCAATGACCGTGGAAACCTGGCTGGGCCCGAACACCTGCTGGCCCTGGGGGAACTCGTAGATGAGGATACGGCCCCGGTTCTCCCCGTCGCACCGGCCGATGGCCAGGGAACGGAGGTTTTCTCTGCGAAAGGGGCTCATGGGGCTGATCAGGAGGAACTCCTGGCGGTCCTCCCGGATGAGGTCCACCGTGAGGTAATAGGGCTGCATGGGCCGGGCCTGTTCGCCCTTCTTGTAATAGGTTTTGGCGAACTCCCACAGGTCCTGCTGCTGGTAGAAAATCTCGGGGTTCGTCTGATGGTACTTGGCGTACTTCTCCATCTGGGCTGCGAACAGGTCTTTGGGATAGCGCAGGTGCCGGGCCAGTTCCTGGGGCATCTTGTCGAGGGTCAGGAAGAGCCCCGGGTAGATGCGGTCATAGGCCCGGATGATGGGGTCTTCGGGATCGGCGATGTAGTAGCTCACCGTGCCGTCGTAGGCGTCCACCACGATCTTCACCGAGTTGCGGATGTAGTTGTAGGACCCGGGAAAACCCTCGGCGTTGGGGTAGCGGTCCGATGTGGTGTAGGCGTCCTGGACCCAGTGGAGCCGGTCATTGGTCACCACGATGTAGGGGTCCTGGTCCAGGACCAGGAAGGGCGTCAGATGGCGTATGCGCTCCACGATGTTCCTGCGGAACAGGACCCGGCTCTTCTCGTTGGCCTTGGTGGTGAAGAGCAGGTTCCGGTCCCCCAGGTACATGGACATGAGGAGTTTTTTCCAGAATCCCGAAAGAAGCACCCCGCCCTTGCCCTCGTAGCTGGCCAACAGGTCCTCGCCCTGGCCCGGCCGGTCCAGCTCCCCGGTGTCGTTGGGGGCCATGATCCATGGATAGGGCTCGGTGCCGTAGTAGATGTCCGGGTTTTCGATGGAGAAGCCAAAGTCCGAGCCCGGGGGAATGTCCCGGATGAACCAGACCATCCCCTCCTCGCCGCTCTGGGCCGCCGGGGTCATGACCACGCCCTGGCCGTGGGTGTAGCGCAGGTGCACGTTGATCCAGGACCGGGCGTAGGCGGGAAGCCGGGACAGGTCCATCTCCCGGGCGGCCAGGTACACCTGCTGGCTGGCGTTCCCCACGTTGTACCGGTCCACGTCCACGTCCGCGAACTTATAGTAGGGCCGGATACCCTGGATCTGGAAGTAGTAATCCATGAGGTATTCCCGGTCCCACACCGGCACGTTCCGGAGGCTTCGTTCCTGATCGCCGCCCTCGGGGGTGGGTTTGTCCGACAGGGAGTACTCCCGGTGCTCCACCCGGTCCAGACCGAAAGCCTGAAGGGTGGCCCGGATGCTGTTGGCGATGTAGGGCTTCTCCTTGGCGATCTCGTTGGGGGAGACGTTGTATTTCTGGACCCAGTCCGTGAGGAAATCCGAGTAGCCGGCACCTAACACCAGGGGCAGGAGGGCCGCGAAGCCCGCCAGGACCCGGACGCCCTTTTGGGTGTGGATGGTCACCAGAAGGGACAGGCCCGTGGCCAGAACCAGGAAGAAAGCGGCCCACAGGAGGGGAAGCCGCACCATCATCTCCACGTAGCCCGGCCCGAAGAACAGGGGCTGGTGGCTGTCCACCATGAGGAGAGCGTGGTGATGGAGCACGAAGTTCCAGGCCTGGAGCCCTACCAGCAGGGCTGCCAGCACGGTGAGGTGAATCCGGGGGAAAAGGGGCAGCCGGGTCCAATGGCCGGCTTCCCTGCGCTTGACCCAGTACAGGGCCCCCACCACAATCCCCACCACGGCGAAGCCCAGCAGCAGCCGGCTCTGGATGGTGACGTAGAGGGGGAAATCGAACAGGTAGTAGGTGATGTCCTTGCCGAAAACGCTGCCCACGACGCCCGATTTCTCGCTGAAGAGAAACAGGAGCGTATCCTCCCACCGGGAGTACAGGGGCAGGGCGATGGGCACGGCCAGGGCTACGGAAAGGAAGGCATAGGCGGAAAGGGAGCCCCGGAGAAAGGCGTGGAGCGGTTTGATCCGGGATTTTTTCGTTTCCTGGCCGTCCGTAGCCGCCAGGTACCGGGCCGCGGCCCAGAAGTTGGCGAAGAAGACCAGGAAAAAGGCGGACACCACGCCCACGAAGATGAGGTACCGGTACAAAAAGCGCTGCCAGAAATAGGTCCCGAATCCCAGGGATTCGAACCACCAGGAATCCACCCAGAAGTCCAGGAAGAAAAAGGTGAAGGCCAGGTAGGAACAAACGGCGAGGACGGCCAGGGTGCCGGTGATGTAGATGGCCATGCGTGTTTTGGACATCCGCCGTCTCCGTGTTGCTTTCCCGCCCGGGGAGGAAGTTGGTCTTGGGCGGCCGGATCAACTCAGCCCATTCCATAACAAGTTTTGCCCAAAGAATCGAGATCAAATGGCAACGGTCCCCGGAAAGGGGCCCAGGTTCCGCCATGGGCAAAACACCCCATTTACTTGTCCAGCCTCCGAGGGTAAATGCGTTGCAGGATCGGAGCGTTCCCCCAGGCCGCCCCGGACCGTTCCGTCCCTGGAACGGGCGGGCCGCACATTGACACGCCTGGGGGATCATGGTATTTGAATTTGTTTTGTGACCACCCCGTCGGCCCCCCCCCGGCCCCTTGGAGCGCAGATGGAAACAAGCCAGGCATCGCCCCTGGAAAAAGAGCTCGAAATCGTGAACGAGCTCGGACTCCATGCCCGTTGCGCGGCCATGATCGCCATGGCTGCGGAAAAGGCCCGGGGCGATGTGCGCATTTCCAGGAACGGCCACGAGGTGGACGGCGGGAGCACCCTGGATATCCTCTCCCTGGACTGCCCCCGGGGTACCCGCATCAAGATCCGCATCACCGATCCCAACGACCAGCCTGTCCTGGAAGATATCTGCGGCCTCGTGGCCCGGGGCTTCGGCGAAATCCGAGAGCCATGACCAACGATTCCCAGGAAGAGATCATCCTGACCGGCATGGGGGCCGCTCCGGGCATCGCCATCGGCCAGGCCTTCCTCCAGAACCACGTGGACTTCGAAGATGTGGAGCAGGTGGTCCTGCCCATGAGCGAGGTCCAGGCCGAGGTGTCCCGCTTCAAGCAAGCGGTCAAGGAGGCCGAAAAGGAACTGGGTCGGCTCATCAAGCGTTCCCCCAAGGAACTGGGCCAGCACGTCTACATCCTGGAAGCCCACAAGGCGCTTCTGAAGGACAAGATGTTCTACGGCCGCACCATAGAGACCATCCGCCGGGGCCGGGTGAACGCCGAATGGGCCTTGAAGACTACGGTGGACCGCCTGAAGCAGATCTTCAAGAAGATCGAGGACGCCTACATCCGGGAGCGGGTCACCGACGTGGTGCACGTGTACCAGCAGGTCATGGGCAACCTGGCCGGGACCGGGGAGAAAATCTCCCAGCCCGAGGGCCCGCGCATGATCCTGGTGGCCCACGACATTTCCCCGGCCGAGGCCAGCCGGGTGCAGCACGAATGGGTCCAGGCCTTTGTCACGGACAAGGGCGGCCGGACCTCCCACACGGCCATCATCGCCCGGGCTCTCCAGATGCCTGCGGTCATGGGCCTGGAAAACGTCACCCAGAAGATCCGGACCGGCGATTTCATCATCGTGGACGGCGACTCCGGGGTGGTGGTCATCAACCCGGCGGAGGAGACGCTTCTCCGCTACCAGAAGATGAAGGACCGGTTCGAGACCCGCCAGGCCGTCCTGGCCCGGGACGCGAACCTCCCGGCCACCACCCCCGACGGGTTCACCGTGACCGTGAACGCCAATATCGAACTCCTGGAGGAGGTGGTGTCGGTCCTGGACTGGGGCGGGGACGGGGTGGGCCTGTACCGCACGGAATTTCTGTACATGAACCGCCAGGAACTCCCCGGCGAGGACGAGTTGTACGGGGACTACAAGCAGGTGGTGGAGCTTCTGGCCCCCCGGCCCGTCACCATCCGCACCCTGGACATCAACGGCGACAAGGTGGCCGAGGGCATCTGCGCCGAGGACGGGGACAACCCCGCCCTGGGACTTCGGGCCGTGCGCTTCTGCCTGGCCAACCCGGATATTTTCAAGACCCAGTTGAAGGCTGTTTTCCGGGCGGCGGTCCACGGCAACGTGCGCCTGCTCTTCCCCATGATCTCCCAGCGGGAGGAACTCCTCCAGGTCCGGCGGATCATGGACGAGGCGGCCGCCGAGCTTGCCGCAAAAGGGAAGCCCCACCGTTTTGACCTGGAAGTGGGGGTCATGATCGAGGTGCCCTCGGCCGCCCTGGTGTGCGACCTCCTGGCCGACCAGGTGGACTTCTTCTCCATCGGCACCAACGACCTCATCCAGTACACCATGGCCGCGGACCGCACCAACAAGCACGTAGCCTACCTGTTCCAGGCCCTGAACCCGGCGATTTTGCGCCTCCTCCACCAGGTGGCCCGGGTGGGGCGGGAAAAGAACGTGCGCCTGGCCATGTGCGGGGAGATGGCCGGAGACCCCCTCCACACGCCCCTGCTCCTGGGCATGGGCTTTTCCGAGCTTTCCATGAACTCCGCCTCCGTGCCCGTGGTGAAAAACGCCATCCGGCGCCTTCCCCGGGCCGAGTGCGAGGCCTTTGTGGAAAAGGCCCTGGCCCAGGACTCGGCCGACAAGGTGGCAGCCCTGATCCAGGAAAACTTCCGGGAGCGGATCTTCGGCCCCGCGCCGGAAAAACCCCCGGCCCTCTGAACCCGGCCAAGGAACCATGAGGAAGACCCCCCCCAAGACCCCCTCCGGCGGCGGCATCAAGCTGGTGGCCCAGAACAAGAAGGCCCGGTTCGAGTACTTCATCGTGGACGAGATGGAGGCGGGGGTGGTGCTGAAGGGCACGGAGGTCAAAAGCCTGCGCCTGGGCAAGGCCAACCTCACGGACGCCTACGCCCGGATCAAGAATGCCGAGGTGTGGGTCCACAACGTCCACATCAGCGTGTATCCCTTTGCCTACTTCGACAACCACGAGCCCACCCGCCCCCGCAAGCTTCTCCTCCACGCCCACGAGATCCGGAAACTGATCGGCAAGACCCAGAAGTCGGGCATGACCCTGGTGCCCCTTTCCATCTACTTTTCCCGGGGCAAGGTGAAGATCAAGATCGCCCTGGTCCGGGGCAAGAAGACCGTGGACAAGCGGGAGAGCATCAAGAAGCGGGACATCATGCGGGACATGGAGAGGGAGAAAAAATAGGGTTCATCCGCCCGAGGGCTGTTTCCAAGGCAAGGCCGTACCGGAAAGCGGCCCAAGGCCGCCCCCGCCTTTGAAAAAGGGGGGGAACCCAGCCGGGCCGTGTTTCAAAAAGACCCTGTTTTTGATGAAGCTGCAACAAGTCCTGAGGCCACTCTCAACCGTCACCCCGGCGAAGGCCGTGGCCCAGTCTTTTCACTAGGTTACAAAGACCCTGGATCCCGGCCTTCGCCGGGATGACGACTTGTTGCCGTTCCATCATTTTTGACAACGGCTCGGAAAAAGCAAAAAACCCACAGATTACACAGATGGTTCAGGGGCCAGGAAGGGATTATCCAAGGGACGATCTTTTTGAAGGGGGGCATGGTGGGTTTTCCCATGAATTTCCAGGGGATTGGAGCGAAACCCGGCCCTATTTCCTGCGGAACAGCCTGCGCAGCCCTCCCCCGCCGCCGCCACCCGCGGTGACATTGATCTGCTTTTCCACGGCCGGCACCAGAACGTCGGCGGAAAGGCGCACCATGGAGATGGGGGCGTAGAGGCCGGTGACCACCAGGACGTAGCCGCCGGTCATGCGGCGGGCAAAGATGCGGCGGCTTTCGAAGATGAGGTCCGCTTCCTTGGCGCTGCTCAGGGAACTCACAAATCCGGCCCAGTTCCCGGTTCCCACGTCCTTGACCGGGGCCTGGTTGAACTGTTGGAACAGGACCTTGCCCTCATCGGAAACCACCATGGCGCCGTGGACGTTTTCGATGCCCAGGACTTCGGTGAACAGCTCGTTCATGAATGTTTTCCCCAGGGGGTGTCATCCGGCGGCCGGAGGGGGCCCGCCGCATCCCATTAGAAGGCCAGCAACTGGATGATCCGGCTGGTGGGGCACCGGGGGTTCAGGGTTGCCCGGATGAGGGTTTCTCCCCGGACGATCATGAGGTCCGGCTGGTTCTCCCGGTCCATGTATCCGATGCGGAGCCGGCCCCCGTCGAACAGGGCGGCCGCGGCCTCCAGAATCTGGACGCTCTTTTCCAGGGTCTGGTCCTCGACGCACTCTTCCAGGCCGCAACGGTTGCCCAGTTCGTTCTCCAGGCGCTCGGCCACGCTTTTGGCGGTCAGGGGCGCATCGGAGTCCACTTCCTCGATGCCCGGGATGGACGAGACGGCCACCAATCCCGGAATGGGCGCCTCCTCGGGCTCGGCTTCCACATCGTCGGCAGCCAGATCCTCCAGATCCCCCAAACCCCCCAGGTCCCCCATGGGCCCCAGGCTTTCCTCCTCCTCCTCCTCAGGGGGAGGAAGATCCCCGGGCTCCTCGTAGCCGCCGGGTTCCACCTCGTCCTTGCGGCGCATGGCCTCCAGAAGCAGGGCCTGGGCGTTACTCGCCACCTTCTTTTCCCGCACCGGGCAGCCGGTCTGGATGGATAGGGCGACCTCGTCCCACGAGAAGATCAAATAGGCGGCCTCCTCGCCGGTACGGTTCTTCACCCGGGCGTCCACCAGTTCGCCCTGGGAAAAGAACAGCACGCCCGTTACGTTGGAGGTTTTCTCCGCCATGCGGATGGTGCAGGAACGCTCCTCCATCTCGATCATCTGAAGGAACATACCGGGAGAAACGCCCCGGAGGCTTCCTGCGTCCGCCTCCTTTTTGATGAGGGCGCCGATGTGCCGGGCGAGGTCGGACATCTCGAAAGGCTTTTCCAGAACCGCCGCGACCCCGTCGGACTGGGCGGCGGCGTCCAGCCCCTCGGGTTTTCCCACAGCCATGATGATGACCGGCACCTCGGGATAGGACTCGGTGATGATCTCCAAAAACCCCGATCCGTCCAGGGCGAGATTCGAGGAAAG
>JAHJUF010000189.1 GCA_018829095.1 Pseudomonadota bacterium
GCCGCGAAAGCGGCACACAGGCCACACAGAGGCATTGAGGAGGAGAAGAAGGATGAAGATCAAGCCGTTGAACGACCAGGTGCTGGTGAGGAGGGTCGAGATGGAGGCCAAGAGCGCCGGGGGCATCATCATCCCGGAAACGGCCAAGGAAAAACCCCAGAAGGGCAAGGTGGTGGCTGTCGGTCCCGGCAAGGTGAACGACGACGGGTCCCGCGCGCCCATGGAAGTCAAGAAGGGCGATCTCGTGCTTTTCGGGAAGTACGCGGGCTCGGAGCTCAAGATCGATGGCGAAGAGCACATCTTCATGCGCGAGAGCGACATCCTGGCCGTCCTGTAACGGCTGAACAAAAGAAAGACAAGGAGAAGCACCATGCCTGCCAAAATGATCCTTTATGGTCCCAAAGCCCGCAACAAGATGCAGAAGGGCGTGAATATCCTGGCCAACGCCGTCAAGGTGACCCTGGGCCCCAAGGGCCGCAACGTGGTCCCGGAAAAATCCTGGGGCGCACCCACGGTCACCAAGGACGGCGTCACCGTGGCCAAGGAAATCGAGGTCAAGGACAAGTTCGAGAACATGGGCGCCCAGATGGTCCGGGAGGTTTCCTCCAAGACCTCGGACACGGCAGGTGACGGCACCACCACCGCCACGGTCCTGGCCCAGGCCATCTACAACGAGGGTTTGAAGATGGTGGCCGCCGGAGCCAACCCCATGGCCCTGAAGCGCGGCATCGACAAAGGCGTGATCGCCGTGATGGAAGCCCTGGCCAAAATGGCCAAGCCCACCAAGGACAAAAAAGAGATCGCCCAGGTGGGCACCATCTCCGCCAACGACGATGCGATGGTGGGCAAGCTCATCGCCGAGGCCATGGAGAAGGTGGGCAAGGAAGGCGTCATCACGGTGGAAGAGGCGAAGAGCATGGACACCACCCTGGAAGTGGTGGAGGGCATGCTGTTCGACCGGGGTTACCTCTCGCCCTACTTCGTCACCGACCCCGAAAAGATGATCGTCTCCATGGACGAGCCCTACCTTCTCATCCACGAGAAGAAGATCTCGTCCATGCGGGACATCCTGCCCATCCTGGAGAAGGTGGTCCAGTCCGGCAGGCCCCTGGTGATCCTCGCCGAGGACGTGGCTGGCGAGGCCCTGGCCACCCTGGTGGTGAACAAGCTGAGGGGCACCCTGAAGGTGGTGGCCGTCAAGGCCCCGGGCTTCGGCGACCGCCGCAAGGCCATGCTCGAGGACATCGCCATCCTGACCGGCGGTCAGGTCATCTCCGAGGAAATGGGCGTGAAGCTGGACGCCATCACTCTCGAGAGTCTGGGCCAGGCCAAGAAGGTCCGCATGGACAAGGACAGCACCACCATCGTGGACGGCACCGGCACCCGGGAGGCCATCGAGGGCCGCATCCGCCAGATCCGCGCCCAGATCGAGGAGACCACCAGCGACTACGACAAGGAAAAGCTCCAGGAACGCCTGGCCAAGCTCGTGGGCGGCGTGGCGGTGATCAACATCGGCGCGGCCACCGAGATGGAGATGAAGGAAAAGAAGGCCCGGGTGGAGGACGCGTTGAACGCCACCCGCGCAGCCGTGGAGGAGGGCATCGTGCCCGGCGGCGGCGTGGCCCTGGTGCGCTGTATCTCCGTCCTGGACAAGGTGGTCGCCAAGGGCGAGGAAAAGCAGGGCATCCGGATCCTGAAAAAGGCCATGGCCGAGCCCCTGCGCTGGATCGCCGAAAACGCCGGCGAAGAGGGCCTGGTGGTTTTGAACAAGGTCCTGGAGGGCAAGGGCGACTTCGGGTTCAACGCGGCCACGGGCGTGTACGAAAACCTCCTGGAAGCCGGAGTCCTGGACCCCAAGAAGGTGGTGCGATTCGCCCTCCTGAACGCCGCCTCCGTGGCCGGCCTCATGCTCACCACCGAGGCCATGATCTCGGACAAGCCGGAGAAGAAGTCCGATTCGGCGGGCACGCCCGAAATGGACGAGGACATGTACTGATCCCCGGGGCTTCGGGGAGACGTCACGGCAGCAGAAAGGCCGCGCCCGCCCGGGCGCGGCCTTTTCATTTGGAGGCCGGCGGCCCGGACCGCCACCCTCCCCTTTCCGGAGAAAATCCATGACCCGCGTGACCCTCAAGGTGGAAGTGCCGGTTTGCGGATTCCGGCCCCGGTGGTCGGGCCAATACCAGGACACCCATCCCGTGCCGCCGCCGTCCACGGTGTTCGGCATGCTCCTGTCCCTGGCAGGCGTGGAGAAACCGGATGCCCCTGACTTTGCCGGCGCGCGCCTGGCCCTGGCCCTGGAGGGGGAGCCCTCCCCGGGCCGGGTGTTCCGGAAGTTCCGGCGGGTGCCCCAGTCGGACCGCTCGGCCGATCCGCTGACCTCCCGGCGGCCGGACTGGCAGGAACTGCTCCTGAATCTGGTTCTGTGGGTTTGGGTGGAGGACGGGGACGCGCCCCGGTCCCTGGGAGCCGAGGTGGCCCGGGCGCTTTCCCCGGCCACCCGAACCGGGGTGGTTCGCCAGGGGGGCCTCTCCCTGGGGGAATCCTCCCACCTGGTGAACGAGGTATCCCTCCAGGCGCCCCGGGGCCGCCGGGGAAGGTTCCTGCGGCGCGATCCCCTGGGGCCCCTGTGCCTGCCCGTATGGACATGCCACCCGGATGGCCCCCCGGGCCGGGCGCGAACGGGCCGGTTCACCCTCACGGAAGAGGAGCCCCTGCGCCGCCCACGGGTTGGGGACGCCCGGTGGATCACGATCCATGGGCCGGAGGCTTAGGAGGTCGAGCCCGCCCGGGCCTGGCTCGACCAAGCCCGCCCCTTGCGCCGGGCCATCCTGTTTCGTGAAACGCCGTCAAACGTCCAAAAGCCAGCCCTTGCCCTGGAGGCGGATACCGGCCCGCATGGCCGTGAGGAACCGGGAGCGGAGTTGGTCGCTCATGAGGGCCTGCTTCACCGGGGGCAGGCGCAGAAAACCGCCCACCACGCCCCGGAGGGCCTTTTGGGTGAGGCTATTGGGGTCAGCGAAGATCTGGTTGGCCAGGGTGCCCTTGTCCAGGGTCTGGAGGATGACCCGCTCAAAGGTGGTCTCCGGATGGATGACCCGCTGAGCGCGCTTCTCCAGGGCCAAAGAATCGGTCTTGCAAGACAGGGAGCATACCCCGCACCCCAGGCAGAGGTCCTCGTTGATCCGGGCCTTTTTCCGCTTCTTGCCATCCTCCCGGGGAGGCGCCGGGACCATCTCGATGGCATGAATGGGGCAGGCCTTGGCGCACTTGCCGCAGCCGATGCAGTCGTCCTGGCGCACCCGGGCGATGAACGTGGAGGTGATGAGGGTGTTGGCATACCCGTATTGGGACACGCCCTTCAGCATGGTGCAGCAGCAGGCGCAGCACTGGCAGATGAACCGGATGCCCCGGCGGGTGTTGTCCGCGTTCAGGACCAGGCCGTATTCCAGAGAAATCTCCAGGGCCTTGTGCGTCTCGGCGCGGGTGATCCCCCGGGCCATTTTATGCCGCAGGAGGTAATCAGCGGCCGGGCCAAAGGAAAGGCACGATTCCTCGGGCGTGTCGCACTTCTTTGTCCCCAGATGCCCGGTCTTGTGGCGGCAGGAACACAGCCCCAGTCCGAAGGTATCGAAGCCGTCCACCAGGGCGTGGGCCTTTTCGTAGTCCAGGATCTCCACGGCCGATTCGGCCCGCACGGTCGTCTCGTGGGGCAGGGTCCGCATGACGGACATGCGGCTGTCCTCCCCGAAGTTGGCCGCGAAAAACGTCCCCGCCTCCAACATGCAGTCCTGGAACAGCCGGGCGGCAACCTTCTTGTCCACCTGTCCGTCCGTGCGCATCATGGTGAACTCGAAAATGCCGATGACAATGGGCGACGGCACATACAAAGTCTCCCCGGCCGGGGCGAGGTCCAGGACCAATCCCTTTTCCGCCAGGCTGTCCAGCATGGCCAGGGCTTCTGCTGGCGCGGTCCCCGTGTCCCGGGCCACCTGGGCCAGGTTGGCGAAGGACCAGGACATGCGGGAGACGAAACGGGCCTCCTCCGCCGTGTAGAGCTGCTTCAAAAGGTCGTGAAAGCTCTTGCGTTTCGGAGTCCGCAGCCACAGGCCGTCTATTTTTTCCTCCAGGGCGAGATAGTTGTCCTTGGTCCCCAGATGTCCCATGGGTTTCCTTTCAAGTTGGAGCTAAGTCAAAAACAGGGTCTTTCCGCAACACGCCCCCTCCCCCCATGCAAAAGGCGGGCAAGGGAAATTTCTTCCCAAGATTCAACGGGCTGGTCTCGGCCACGCCTCCCTCCTTGAGAAAACAAGGAGGAACGAAATCGCCGGAACCTGACATTTTTTCGGACAGCCTCCCTAAAACAGTTCCACCCACTCCATCCAGGGCATGAGGACCGGGTTTCGTTCCGGGTCCAGGGCCGCCAGGTCCCGGGCCACCCCCTCGCAGCCCCGAAGAAATCGCGGTGGGGAGGAGAGAGGGCGGGAGAAGTCGTCCCAGTGGGTGAGGAGCACCCGCTTTGCGCCCGTGGGATTGACGCTCTGCTCGTACCAGGAGGCCATGTAGCCGGGGGGCTGGGTGTCCATGCCGCCGATGCCCAAAAGCAGGACCCCGGCCTGGTACCCCTCCAGGGCCCCGGGTTCGTGGCCGGCCGTGCCCTGGTTCACAAAGGACCCGGCCGGGTGGGACACGTGAAGGTGATAGCTCTGGCCCTCCTTGAACGCCCAGGTCCGGGCCGGCTGGCGCAGGGGGGCGCGGATGTCCCGGTTCAGCAGCAGGGGGGGCAGGGGAAAGGGCAGCACCAGGTGCCGGGCCGGGAGGAAGGTGACGGTGAAGTCCCCGAAGGCCATGGATTCGCCCGGCCCGACTGTTCGGGTCCGGTCCCCGGGCAGCCCGTACCCCGTGGCCGCGAGGACCGCGGAGGACGACCCGCACATCAGGGCCCCGGTCTGGCGGGCGGCCTCGGCCAGGTCCAGGGCGTGGTCCACATGGGCATGGGTCACCAGGATGGCGGCTGCTTGGTTCACCCCCGCCCGGGCCAGCCCTTCCCGCACCCGGGCCGGGTCGGACCGGAGACGGCGAAACCCCAGGGCCAGCTTGCCGGGCCGTGTGAAATAGGGGTCGATGAGGAGGTGGGTCGCCCCGTCCGTCACGGCCAGGCTGTTGGTCCCCAGGAACATGGCCCGCACGGTCCGGGCGCGGTTTTCCTTGTCCGTCTTTTTCCTCGCCATGGTGGGTTCCTCTCCTTCAACCCTTGGGCACGCCCAACAGATAGGTCACGGGCATGGACCAGGGAAAGCCCCGGGCGGTGCCGATTTCAAAACGGTACTTCCCGTTCCCCAGGCCCCGGGTCAGGTCCCGGAGTTCGGCCGGGGAGTAGGCCCGGAGGCAGGACACCACGCCATCGAAGCTTGCGGCCAGGGGAATGGCGGGCGCCACGTAGGTGAAAAGGAACCGCCGGGCGGAAAGGGGGCCGAAAAAGGGCGCAGCCGTGAGCATGAACCACGGCGTGGCCAGGCAAAAAGCCAGGGCGGACGGGTGACGCCCCACGAACTCGAACACCCCGATCCCCTGGCCCCGGTCCACGGCGTCGGCCAGGATGGCCCGGGCCACCTGGGGGGGGAAGTGGTGCAGCCCCGAAAACAGGGTGCGAAACCCGGAAAGATCCTCGGGCACCCGGGTGGCGTCCACGCCCTGGTCCAAGGGGGTGAGGACCCCGCCGGAAAGATCCCGGGCCCGGTCAAAGGCCCGGCGGTTGGGAAAAAGGTCCGTGAGGAGAATCTCCGGCAGGGGGGTTCCCCGCTTCCCGGCCAGGCGGGAAAGGAAGATCCACGGCCCGCCGCCCCCGGAGCAGAGGTCCACCACCCGCTCGGCGCCGGATTCCCGGATGGCCGCGAACAGGCGGTCCGCAATGGCGCGGTAGGGCCCGGCCACCCGGGCGTGGAACTCCAGGGCGTCCGTGATGCCGTCCCGGATCAGGGACGGACACCAGGGTTGGTCCTCAATCTCGAAAAGCTGCCTCCTGGCCATGCCGCCTCCCCTTGTCTTCGAGTCATTAAAAAATGAAAAACCGGGTCGCTCCGGCTGCGGGCTTGCCATATTGCCAAAACCCGCGCTTTGGTGCATTTTTGAACTTACCCCAACCGCCTCCATTTTTCCAGGCGGGCCCAGGACCCGCCGCCACCCCGTGGGAAAGGAATCCGCCATGAAGAAGGGAATCTGGATCGCCTGTCTTGCCGTGTTCATGCTGGCCGTCTGGGCCGTACCAGGGGAGGCCCGCCGTCTCCGGGACCGGGTGGAGGACGCCGTGGAAACCGTTACGGAAGCGGAATACGGCGGAGCTGATCAGTCCTCGGACGACACTTTCCTGGAGCAGGAGGATCTCGCCCGCATCTGCTTTGTCCAGAAGGACGAGGACGGCGCGGACCGCATCTGGATCCGGGTTCCCCCGGGCATGTACCGGTTCGCCAAGGCCCGGTCCGAGATGAAGGGCGGCCACGGCATGGTGCGCATCGCCCTTAGGCCCCGCCACTACCTGGCCATTGAAAAGGCCACGGCCAAGCTCCCCGCCCGGGTGATGCTCCGGATCTCGGCCCGGCGTTTCCAGGTGGCCAAGGGCATCAAGGGCCACTACATCGTGCGCCCCCTGGACCAGTTCATGCGCACCGACCCCTCGGACGCGGAGGAGGACGGGGAATAGGGGCTGGAGCGGTTGTCAAAATTCCTGTCTGATTGGATTTGGGAAGAAAAAAACTCTCCTGGCAAAGGCTTGGATGCCGCAGCCCGTCATTCCGGCGGAGGCCGGAATCCAGGAGGGTCCTTCTCCATAATGAACAATGCCTGGGCCGTCTGGCAGGACTGGATTCCGGCCTCCGCCGGAATGACGGGCTGGGGAGAATGGACGAGCCGCCTAAAACGACAGGACTTATGACAACCGCTCAAAAAAATCCCCCCTGTCCCCCCTTTTCCAAAGGGGGGGATCCCGGCTTGGACCGTGTCGCAAAAAGACCCTGTTTTTGACGATGGTTCGATAACCGGATGAATGGATAGGTGGCCCCTTTCATCCGCGCAATCCACCGTTTCCCCGGCTTTTTGAAACGGCCTGAATACAACCGGGCCTTCAGGCCAGGTCCTCGTCCGAAACCCGGGACAACAGGTCTTCCACCGCCCGTTTCACCCCGTCGCGCCAGCCCGCTCCCAGCCCGGTGAGTTCCTCCTGTTCCCGGATGTCCAGGGCCGCGCCCACGATGAATTCCCCGGCCTCCACATCCCCTCCCCGGATCCGCCGGGCCAGGGGCCCCAGGGAGACGTTTCCGCGCTCGTCCTGGAAAAAGCAGTACAAAAACCGGGGGGCCGGGTCATGGGTCCAGCGCAGGACCAGGGCCTGGGGGGAAAAATCCGTGAGGAACCGGGCGTGGTTGCCCCCCACGCCGGACAGGTTCAGGAGCCCGGCCAGGACCAGGGAAAGACGCCTGCGCTTTTCCCCGGCGTCCAGGCTGTCCGGCCCGCCGGGGCCCGGGCGGCCGAAACCGGCGGGGGTGAGGGCGAAGCCGTACTGGTACCGGGTATGGTGGATTTCCACCACATAGGGGATGGGGTGGTCGTGGGTCACGCCGGGGTTGGACCCCGGGGAGGCGAAGTTCTGGACCAGTTCCCCCCGCCAGGGGGTGGTGGAGAGCGCCCGGGTGACCTCCAGGACGCCCCGGCGGCTCCGGGACTCTTCCCGGGCGTGGAGAAATCCCAGGGCGTCGTCGTCCAGGTATCGGGCCCAGTCCCCATAGTCCGGCCATTGGATGCGCACCCTGCAATGGTCCTCGGTCAGCCGGTTCAGGGCCGGGCCGCCCGGGCCCATGTTCTGCCAGGCCTGGCGCAGGGCGTACCGGATGGCCTCGGCGCTCACGGTGGTGAACAACTCGCCGTTTCGGATCACCTTCTGAAGGGTGGAGGCGTTGCCCTCGTTCTCCCCACGGTTGTTGGCGTAGGTGCCCTGGTGGGTGAGGACCATGCCGAAGAGGTGTTGGCTCATGGCCCCTCCCCCCGCCCCCGGCCCAGGCGGGCGTCCGTGAAGGTGACCAGGGCCAGGATGGCGAGATCCAGGGCCTTTTGCCAGTCGTGGGGGTCGTTCACCATCTTCCACACCTGGGCCCGGTTCTCCGTGAGTTCCCGGCCGCCCCCGGCCTCGGCCAAAAGCTCCAGGAGGGTCTTCCGGGCCAGGGGCCGGGTCTTGGCGTGGGTGAGGCTCCGGCGGATGCGCTCGGTCCGGGCCTCCCACCGCTCGGAAAGCCTCCGGGAGCCGCCCCGGGCCAGGGCGGACTCCTCCCGGTCCAGGAGGCGGCGCAGGGCCGCGCGCATGATCTCCAGGAACACCCGCTCCCCGGGCTGGTCCCACATGTCCTCTTGCCTGGTGAGATCCATGAGTTCCCTCCGGCTTTGGGCCAACCGCCCGAGCCATTGTTTCCGGACGCTCCCTCCCCGTCCCCTGGCAGCCTCCAGGAGTTCCTCCCTCTGCCAGGGAAGCGGCACGGCGAGGTCCGCGTACCAGGGCCTCCCGGCGGCCACGTTCCCGGCCACCCGGGCCCGTGGTGGGGCGGGGCGGCCTCCCCGGGCCTGGAGGGCCCGGGCCACGGTGGCAAAACGGGAGATGGACGTGGCCGACGGCCGGAAGGTCCAAACGTCCTTGACCACCGCGTCCGCCACCCGGGGGGAGGAGGAGAAGTATTCCGTGACACCCATGGCCACCACCCGCACCACCGGGGCTTTCAGGCGTTTTTCCAGGGGCCTGGAGCCGTAGGCCAGGCCAAAGGACAGGCCCGCGTCGGCGAGCCCCGCCACCCGGGCCTGGTGGAACCGGCGCGAAAGCTCCGCCTGGAGGGCCGCCATGCGGCTTACGGCCAGGAAAAGGTTGGTCACGTGGGCCGTGACAAAGGCCCAGGACGGCCGCAAACGTTTTTTGACCGCCTCCCGGGGAAGCTCCAGGTACAGGCAGCCCAGGGGCGCGAACAGCAGGAGCAGGGCCATGCGCCGGGAGGCGGTAAACCCCTCGTCCCAGGACCCGAACCGCCGCACGGCCCCGGGATGGAGCCAACCCGGGAGGCCGGAAAGCTCCCGCTCCCAGCCCCCGGCTTTGGCTGTGGCTGTGGCAAAAATCCTCCGGTCCAGGAAACCCCACTGGCGGGGGACCTCGCCCGGGAGGGCCCGGCGCACCCACACCCCCGCCGCGTCCCGGGAGTCCTCGTCCGCCCCGGCGGACAGGGCCTCGGGGGGCCCCAGCCGGGGGGCATAGGCCCGGCCGCTCTGGAGAAAGGTCCCCAAAAGCCCGTTGTGGACATGAGCTCGGAGATGGGCGTGGGCCTGGACGTCCGGCCCCCGGTGCAAGGCCGGAAGGCAGTACACCCCGTCCCGGATTTGCCAAGCATAGCGCAAAAGACCGCACAACGCCGGGGCCGCGCCCGCCCGGAAGGCCAGGGAAACCCCACGCTCCGAGAGGGTCCACCCCAGGAGCCGGGAAAGCTCCCGGGCGTCCGGGCCGCGGTCCGCCTCCTCCCGGGCGGCGGAAAGCGTCAGGGCGAGCCCCACCAGCCCCGCGTTCTCCAGGGGCCCCATGCCCTCCTCATCCAGGGCAAAGGCCAGGGTGGCGGGCCGTTCCCTCATCCCCACCGCCACAGTGCTCCCTTTTCCTTGTCATACTCCAGGAGGCGGTCCGGGGCCACGGGGATTCCCCCCAGCCTCCTGGCCGTGCCCAGGGCGGCCCGAAACGGGAGAGGCACGGTCCAGGGCACCAGGTCGCCATACCCGAGGCGGCCGGCCAGGGACCGGCGGATCTCGGCCAGGTCCCGCTCCATGACCACGGCCACCGAGGGCGGGCCAAGGCGAAGGGACCGGCGTCCGGTGCTCCAGAACCCGTCCAGCCAGGCCGACGGGCCAGGATCCGGCTCCCGGCGGTCCGAAAAGGCCAAAAGGCCCGCCAGATCCCGGGACCCCACCGGGCGGCCAACCAGGATGTCCAGGGCCTTGCCGCCCCGGGAAAGTTCCTCCCGGCCGTAGGGCGAAAGGCCTGGAGCCGGTTCAAGGACCAGGCAGGTCCCCGGGCGGCCCAAATCGTTGCCCAGGTTTTCCAGCCTCCGCACCAGGGACGGCAGGGGGCAGGCCTCGGTCACCAAAAGCCCGCAATCGCGGGAAAGCCCGGCCTCGCACGCCTGGGTGGCCACCACCAGGGCCGGGCCGGGTCCTGCCAGCCGGGCCACGGCCTCCTCCCGCCGGGCCTCCCGGTCCCGGTAGCGGAACCGGCTATGGAAAAGGAGGGGAGAAAGCCCCAGGTCCCTGGCGGTTTCGAAGACCCGGACCGCCTGGGCCACGGTGTTGCATACCCAAAGGACCCGCTCCCCCTGGCCCAGGGCCCCGGTCACCCGGCCCAGGCATTCCCGGGGGTCGGACCTTTCCAGGAAAAAAGACGCCCGCCCCTCCCCGCTTCCAGCCTCCTCCGGGCCGGACAGGCGGCCCCCCAGGCTTCGGCGCAGGGCCCGGAGGCGGCCTGGCGTCAACGCCGGGGCCAGGAGGAGGACCGGGTGGCGGCCGAAGGTCTCCAGGAAACGCAACAACGCGCCGAACAGGGCATCGCTGTAGGCGTGGATCTCGTGAAACACAAAGGCGGCCCCGGCCAGGGCGGGAAAGAGGAACAGACCCCGGCGGTGGTTCTGGACCAGGCCCAGGACCGCGTCCGCGCTGGCGCAAACCACCTGGCCCGCCAGGGCGGCCAGGGACTCCAGGCGCAGGCTCGTCTCCCAGAAATCCTCCTCCGGGCTTTCGGCCATGCGGGAAAGGTCGGCCCCGGCCCGGGCGTGGACCAGGAAACCGTCCGGGCCGCCGGGGCTTGCGGCCAGAGCGGAGAACTCCGAGGTGGCCTCGCCCGTGGTGGGGTGGCACAGGAAGAGCTTGCGCCCCACGGCCCGGTCCGAGGCCCAGGCCAGGGCTGCCGAGGCTCTGGCCTCTCCCCGGTCCGCCAGGACCAGGGAAACCGGGACGCTGTCCGGTTCCGGGGCGCTGTTCGCCGGGGGAGCGGGGGCCGGGGGGGCGGGGGGGGCCGCCCGGGTATGGGAGGCCAGGCTGGCCAGGGCCGGAGCGTCCAAATTGTGGCCAAGGGCCCCGGAAAGCCAGGCCACCGGGCGGCCTCCCTTCCGGGCCACGGCCGAGGCCGCCGCGTCCGCCCCCACCAGCACCGCCTTGGCCAGGGCCGCCAGCTCCCGGTCCTCCTGCCACCGTGCCGCATTTTCCCGGGAGGTTTCCAGGTAATCGAAAACCAGGTCCTCCATGGAGTCCTCGTCCAGGGCCTCGGGCTCCCGGACCTCCAGGGACACGTCGGCCAGGTCCGTGCCTGCGGCCGAAAGGCGGGTTTCCAGGCGGCTGGAGGCGAGATCAAAGAGACCGGCCACGTCCGGGTGGGAGCCGTAGAAGGTGAGGACCCGGGGCCCGGCCAGACCGTTCACCAGGGCCGTTCCACCTCCCTTCCCGGCCAGGGGATCGTCCAGGCGCAGGTGATGACCCCCCAGGACCCATCCGGCGATCCACAGGTCCCGGTCCGGAAGGAGGCTCCGTGCGGCCCGGCGGGCCGGGGACTCCACAAAGCCCACCAGGAGGGAGGAAAGAAGCTCATGGCGCACGGGCTGGCTGGCCGCACGGCCCCCCGGCCCATGGCCCAGGAGCCCCTGGAAAAGGTCCGTGGCCTTGCCCAGGTCGTGGAGCACCGCGCAGAACCGGCACAGGCGGGAAAACCGTTCCTCCTGCCCGTCCAGGGCCCGGGGCCGGGAGTTCCTTGCCAAAAGGCGGGAAAGAACCAGTTCCACGCAGTCGGCCACGGCCAGGGCGTGGCCCGTGAGGGTGTCCCATACCCGGGGGGAGCCCTTCCGGGCGCAGGACTTGGCCAGGAGCCGGGCGGGCGGGGGAGCGGGAGCGGGCCAGGGGGCCCGGACCTCCCGGAGGACCCAGCCCCGGGAACGGCCCGGGGCCCAAGGCTCCCCCCAGGAACAGGGATGCTCGGGAAACGCTTTTTCCAAAACGCTTTTCTCCAGGCCCGGGTTCCCGGGCTTGATGCCTTCTATTTGGCGGGCCGGAAAAACCCGCAGCCCATCCTGCGCCGCCCCCCTATGCCTGTTTCCTGGAGGCGCACGGAATGGCCGGGAGAGAGATCCGTGATTCGGACCTCCCATCCCACCACCTGGAGCCCTTGGACCCGGAAGGTCCTGCGTCGGCCCACCTCGAGGTTTCCCGAAACCCCGGCCGCCTCCATCTGGCGGGCCGCCTCCCGGACGAACCGGTCATGGTCGTGGCCGTTCCTGGTGGTGACGATCCGGGCTGCCAGGGCCCCGGCGGGAGTCAGGGACAACACCCGGGGCGGCCCCACGGCCAAACGGTGGCCCTCCACCTCCAGGGTTCGCCCGGCCAGGTGCAGGTAATCGGCCACCGCCGCCCCGGTGAGGCGCAGGGTCAGGACGCTCCCGGGACCGATGTCCAGGAGGCCTTCCCCGGCATACCGCCCGGTCACCGGTCCCAGGCCGGCTCCGGCCTCGCCGTGGAACCGGGGCGCGGCCCTGCACACGGCTGCGTACAGGGCATAGCCGTGGTCCACGGAAAGGCTCAGGCCAACCATAGGGAAACAAAGGTCCACCATTGGCCCCATCCTGTCGCCAATGATTTCCGACAAACTACCAACCGCCTGAAATCCAATGAGATTCAAGTAGTAATAACCCGGTGGAACCAGGGGGCACAAGGGAAAAATCGAGGCAAACAGGCTGGAGGTGTCGAAAACAGGGGAAAGTCATCGCCTTGCGGCATCAGATAGGGGCATCCCGCAGATCGCGGTCAAGGACACCTTTGGCGTCTAGTGCCCAACGCCTTTCGGCATCGCGGGATACCTGGACCTTATTGCTGGGTAACCTGCCGGTTATTTTGCTTTTCCACCCGGCATCACTCCGGGAGACGACGGATGCGTCGGCTGATTCCCCGGAAGACGTGACGGTGAATCCTGGCACAAGGCGCGGCGTTTGGAAAGAACAAACAGGGGAAGCCCGCGCGCGGCGGGCTTCCCCTGTTTTTTTCCCAACCGACTGAACGAATCCCGGAGGCCGTGAGCAGGCTGATCAAAAACGATGAGCTGCAA
>JAHJUF010000190.1 GCA_018829095.1 Pseudomonadota bacterium
AAGACTTCCTGGACATGACCTGCGGCCAGGCGAACCTGTGGTGCGCCACGAACACCGAGCCCGAGAAGAAGAACTCCGAAGTCATGCCCACCGAGCCGTACCTGCTGGGCTCCCATTCCGGCTGCTGCGGCATGTGGGTTTCCGGCCCGGATTTCGACTGGGTGCCGGCCGACTACAAGTGGGGCGACAAGGGCAAGATCTACAACCGCATGACTACGGTCAAGGGTCTGTTCACCTCCGGCGACGGGGTGGGCTGCTCCGGCCACAAGTTCTCCTCCGGCTCCCATGCCGAGGGCCGTATGGCCGCTAAGGAAATGGCGCGCTACGTCAGGGATCACGCGGACTTCAAGCCCGAGTTGACCCAGACCAAGGAAGAACTGGTCGACTTGGTGTACAAGCCGGTGCGGACGTTCTACGAGAACTACCAGTACACCACGGCCGTGGACATCAACCCCTTCTACGTCAAGCCCGCCGGCATGGCGATGCGCCTGATGAAGGCCACCAACGAGTACGGCGGTGGATGGGCCACCTACTACCAGACTACCAGCAAGAACCTCGAGATCATCATGGACATGCTCCAGACGATGCGCGAGGACTGCGAGAAGCTGGCTGCCAGCGACCTGCATGAGCTCATGCGGGCCTGGGAGATCTACCACCGTATCTGGACCGTGGAAGCCCACCTGCGGCACATCCAGTTCCGTAAGGAAACCCGCTACCCCGGATTCTACTATCAGTCCGACTACCCGGGCCAGGATGATGCCAACTGGTTCTGCTTCACCAACTCGAAGTACGACCCCAAGACCGGCGAATGGGCGAGCTTCAAGCGGGATTACCACAAGATCATTCCCGACTAGGCGACCATCTCCGTTGATGGACGAATCAACCCCCTCCAGGCGTCGGCAACGGCGCCTGGAGTTTTTTTGTTGAGGCCGGGAAAATGCCCATGGAGGCATGACCTTTTGGCACGGAGGGATGGCATGACGGACAATAATGCGGCTCCCAAAGGACGCATCATGGTGGTCGGAGGAGGCATCAGCGGGCTGACCACGGCCCTCGAGGCTGCCGAGGCGGGCTACGAGGTGACCATCGTGGAAAAGCTGCCCTCCCTGGGCGGCCGGGTGGCCCAGCTCAAGCAGTACTTCCCCAAACTTTGCCCCCCCACCTGCGGATTGGAAATCAATTACAGGCGGATCAAGGACAACCCCCGAATCCAAGTTCTCACCATGGCCAAGGTGAACAAGGTGGACGGCGGTCCCGGGGCCTATGACGTGGAGATCACCGTCTCCCCCAGGTATGTGAATGAAAAATGTACCTGTTGCGGCGATTGCACCAAGGCGGTTACCACCGAGATTGAAAATTCCTACAACTTCGGCATGAACAAGGCCAAGGCGGCGTATCTGCCCCATGAAATGGCTTTTCCCCAGCGTTTTGTCATCAGCCCCAAGATCATCGGCACCGAGGACGCCAACCGCGCCAAGGATGCCTGCAAGTACGGAGCTGTGGACCTCGCTATGCAGCCGCAGAAGGTCAACCTGCCCGTGGGCGCCATCGTATGGGCCACGGGCTGGGAGCCCTACGACGCCCGGAGGATCGATAACCTGGGCTTCGGCCAGTACGACAACATCATCACCAACATGATGATGGAGCGCATGGCCGCGAAGAACGGTCCCACCGAGGGCAAGATCGTGAAGCCTTCCAACGGCCAGGCCCCCAAGAGCGTGGCCTTTGTCCAGTGCGCCGGATCCCGGGACCAGAACCATCTGCCGTACTGCTCCTATATCTGCTGCATGGCCTCTTTGAAGCAGAGTACTTATATCCGGGAGCAATACCCCGACGCGAAGATCTATATTTTCTATATTGATCTTCGCGCACCGGGGAACCGGTACGAGAAGTTCTATAAAAAGATCAAGGAAGATCCGAACACGTTCTTCATCAAGGGCAAGGTGGCCGAGGTTTCCGAGACCCCGTCCGGTGAGATCACCGTGGTGGCCGAAAACGCGGTCACTGGCGAGAAGATCCGCCAGGACGTGGATCTGGTGGTCCTGGCCACGGGGATGCAGCCCTCCGCCTCCATCGAGAGGCTCCCCGCGGACCTTGTGTTCACGGAGGAAGGGTTCATCGTAAACGACTATGCCAAGGGGGGAATGTTCGCCGCCGGCTGCGCGGCCAAGCCTGCCGACGTCGTGTCCAGCAACCAGAACGCCACCGGCATGGCCCTGAAGGCGATCCAGACCCTGGTGAAGAGCTAGGAGGGTATCCATGAGCAAGAAATACGGATTCTACATCTGTTCAGGTTGCGGCATCGGCGAAGCCCTGGACGTGAAAAAGCTGGCCGAGGATATTCTGGAGGAGGAGGGGCATGGCAACATCAAGTTCCACAACGCCTTCTGCAGCCCCGAAGGCGTGGCCCTGATCCAGAAAGATGTGGCCGACGGGGTCAACGCGGTTTGCGTCGCGGCCTGTTCCCGCCGGGTACTCACAGACGTCTTCAACTTCCCCGGTGCCCAGGTGGACCGGGTGAACCTTCGGGAACAGGTGGTCTGGAGCCATCCCAAGGCCGAGGAAGGGGCGGAGATCAACCCCCTTCAGCTCATGGCCCAGGATTACCTGCGCATGAGCATGGTCAAATTGGAGAAGATCAAGGTTCCCGAGCCCTTCAAGCTGGAAATTCTGAGCCGGAAGATTCTGGTCATCGGCGGGGGCGTCACGGGCATGACCGCCGCCCTGGATGCCGCGGACACGGGATACGAAGTGACCATCGTGGAGAAGGCCGACAAGCTCGGCGGGTGGGCGGCCAGCGTGCGCAAGCAGCTCCCCCTGGTCTACCCCTACCGGGAAACCGTTTCCCCCATCGTGGACGACAAGATCCGCCAGGTCCGGAGCCATCCCAAGATCACGGTGAAGACCGGCACAATGGTGGCGCGTATCGCGGGCCAGCCCGGCGAGTTCACGGTTACCCTGAAGAAGCCCGGCGATAAGATCGAGTTCGACGTGCCGTATCCGCTGCCCCCTGAAATGAAGGTGGACGAGAACGGCAAGGAACTGGACAACGATGGCTTGGCCGTGAAGTACAAGGAGTACAACGAGGGCAGGGCGGACATCCTCACCCTGGACCCCGCCGGAGAGATGTTCGGTGCGGTGATTCTGGCCGCAGGCTGGCGTCCCTACCAGCCCGCCGAGGGCGAGTTCAAACACCTGGGTCTGGGCGAGAGCCCGGATGTGGTGACCAACGCCGAGTTCGAAAAGATGGCCGCCGCAGGCCCTGTGATCCGGCCCTCGGACGGGAAGCCCGCCAAGCGGGTGGTTTTCGTCCAGAGTCCCGGGGCTGGGGATGACTCGGATTTCCCCTACGCCTCCTCGGTCACCAGCCTGGTGGCCCTGAAACAGGCCAAGTACGTGCGCGAGGACTACGGCGACGGCAAGGCCTACATCATCTACCAGCACATGCGCACCCCCGGCCTCACGGAAAATTTCTACGAGGCCGTGCAGCAGGACCCCGGCATCTTCCTCACCAAGGGGGATGTGGCCGCGGTGAAGAAGGAAGGCGACAGCCTGTTGGTGGAAGCGGACAACACCCTGCTGGGCGCGGCCGTGAAGATCAAGGCGGATCTGGTGGTTCTGGCCATGGGCATGGTGCCCGTGACCCAGGATGACCCGGTGGTGAATCTGGCCTACCGCCAGGGCCCGGGATTCCGGGACATCGGCCTGTTCGACAACTATGTGGATTCGAACTTCATCTGTTTCCCCTACGAGACCCAGCGCACGGGTGTCTACGCCGCGGGGGCCATCCGCCGGAGCATGACCATGGAGGAATCCATGGAGGACGCCACCGGCGCTGCCTTGAAGGCCATCCAGTGTCTGGAGAGCGTGAACCGCGGCGTGGCCGTGCACCCGCGCTCCGGCGACATGACCTTCCCGGACTTCTTCTTCCAGCGCTGCACCCAGTGCAAACGCTGCACCGAGGAATGCCCCTTCGGCGCTCTTGACGATGACGCCAAGGGAACGCCCAAGCCCAACCCCACCCGGTGCCGCCGGTGCGGAACCTGCATGGGCGCCTGTCCGGAACGCATCATCAACTTTGCGGACTACTCGGTGGATTCCGTGGGTTCCATGGTGAAATCCATCGGCGTGCCCACGGAGGATGACTACGACGATCCGCCGCTGCGCATCCTGGTTCTGGTGTGTGAGAACGACGCCTACCCGGCCATTGACATGGCGGGGTTGAACCGCCTCCAGTACTCGGCAGACGTCCGTTTCGTGCCCGTGCGGTGCCTGGGCTCGGTGAACGTGATCTGGATCAAGGACGCCCTTTCCATCGGCATCGACGGGGCCATGCTCCTGGGCTGCAAGCACGGGGACGATTACCAGTGCCACTTTGTCAAGGGAAGCGAACTCGCCAGCGTCCGCATGCAGAAGATCGGCGAGGCCCTTTCCAGCCTGGCTCTGGAGCCGGAACGGGTGACGCAGCAAGAAATCGCCATCGACGAGTACTGGAAGCTCCCCACGGTCATCAACGAATTCGTTGAGATGGTGGAGGCTCTGGGCCCCAACCCCTTCAAGGGATTTTAGCTTTTGCGGCTTCTCCCCCCGCCCCTGGCCGGTTTTGCCCGCCCGGGGGCGGGGACACGCTTTTAGGAGGGAAATACCATGGGTGACAGAAAACTTCTGGAACCGGATGTGCAATTCATCCAGACCCTTGGGGAGCGGGGCGCGGATACGCTGAAAAAATGCTACCAGTGCGCCACCTGTTCGGTGGTGTGCCCCATCTCCCCGGACAACAAGCCTTTTCCCAGGAAGGAAATGATCGCGGCTTCCTGGGGCCTTTCGGACAAGCTGGTTACCAACGTGGACGTGTGGTTGTGCCACCAGTGCGGCGACTGCTCGGCCAAGTGCCCCCGGGGCGCCCGGCCCGGTGATGTCCTGGGCTCGGTGCGTTCCTACGCCATTCAGAAGTACGCCAGGCCCCAGTGGCTGGCCCGCGCGGTGAACGATCCCAAGAAGCTCCCCATCCTGTTCGCCTTCCCGGCGGTGCTGTTTGTGGTGCTGGGGCTCATCACCGGTCTCATGGATTTCACGCCGGAGCTTCGCCACGGCCACATCAGCCATGGCATGTTTTTCTCCAGCTGGCTGGTGGACATGATCTTCGTGCCCTCCATGACCTTTGCCCTCGTGGTTTTCGCCATGGGCCTGAAGAACTTCATCACCGACATGCACGAAGCGGCCGTGGCCGAGGGCAAGGTGGCGCGCACGGACCTGAACTGGCTGGATTTGATCAAGGCCGCCCCCAAGGTGATCCTGACCATCCTGCGCCACGACAAGTTTTCCGAGTGCGGCGAGAACAAGGAGCGGGCCACCACCCACATGATGGTCCTGTTCGGTTTCATCGGCCTGTTCATCGTCACGGGCGTTTTCTTCGTGGTGCTTTATGGGTCCATGGCCTGGTTCGGCAGCTACGAGCTGGCCTGGCACAGCCCTTACAGCCAGTTGAACCCGGTGAAGTGGCTTGCCAATGTGGCGGGAATCGCGCTTCTGGTGGGCGCCCTGGTCATGCTGAAGAACCGGCTGTTCAAGGATGAAAAGGTAGCCAAGAGTTCCTACCAGGACTGGGCGCTGATCGGCCTGGTCCTGGGGCTCGCCGTCACGGGCCTGGGCGCCGAGGTGTCCCGCCTCATCGGCGCGGCCACGGTCACCTACGTGGTGTACTTTGTACACCTCATGTTCGTGTTCTGCCTGTTCGTGTATCTTCCGTTTTCCAAGCTGGCCCACCTGGTGTACCGTACGGTGGCCATGCTCTACGCGGAGTACGCGGGCCGGGAGGAGGCCTTGAAAAAGGCTGCCTGATGAACCGGGTTATACTTCCTTGTGCCCCGTGATTTTCGCGGGGGCCATTGGGGACCGGAAGTGAAAAGGGGAGGACCGGAGGACCGGTTCTCCCCTTTTTTCGTTTTCCGATTCCGAGCGGGGGGGCTTGGGGTGGGAACGAAAAGCCGTTGGACGACAAAGGGGAGCCCGTTTCCGGGCTCCCCTTTGTTTTTTCTATCGCTACGGCCGGTGGCTTATTTGCCGGTGGCCGCGCCGTGCAGCTTGACTTCCACCTTCTCGTCCAGGCTCGCGTAGTACTTCCGCAGGACGACCAGGACTTCCTCGCGGCCGAAGTGGTCCGGAACTTCCATGTTCTCGGAGAGCATCTTGCGGAGCATGGTGCCGGACAGAAGCACGCGGTCTTCCTTGCCGTGGGGGCAGGTCCGCAGGGAGGCCATGCCGTCGCACTTCTTGCAGTAGAAGGTCCAGTCGATCTTCAGCGGGGTGCAGAGGAGCGCCTTGCCCGGCTCTTTGGGGCAGGGAATCTTCTCGAAGATGGTCTGGGCCTCAAACATGCCGTAGAAATCGCCCACGCCGGCGTGGTCGCGGCCGATGATCATGCGGGAGCAGCCGTAGTTCTGGCGGAACGTGGCATGGAGCAGGGCCTCGCGGGGGCCGGCATAGCGCATATCCAGCGGGTAACCGCCCTGAACCACCTTGTCATCCACGAAGTAGTTCTTCACCAGCACGTCGATGCATTCCACGCGCACATCCGCCGGAATGTCGCCGGGCTTCAGGTTGCCCACCAGGGAGTGGATGAAGCAGCCGTCGCAGACTTCCACCGCGATCTTGGCCAGGTACTCATGGCTGCGGTGCATGGGGTTTCTCAGCTGCATGGCGGCGACCTCTTTCCAGCCGCGCTCATCGAAGATCTTCCGGGATTCGGCGGGACGCAGGTACACGCCCTTGTACTCCGTGGGGTACTGGCCCTCGGAGAGCACCTTCACTGGACCGGCCAGGTTCACGGGACCCTGGTTCATGACCATCTGGACGCCCGGGTGATCCGCCTTGGCGATCTTCCAGAAAGCCTCGGCCGTGGGGGTGCCTTCACCCATGTAGACCTTCTCGCACTCCCAGCGCTTCTTCTCATCGGTCATCGCGAACTTCTCGGTGACCTTCATGGTGGCCATGATCTCTTTGCTCTTGGGATAGTAGAGCGCGATCTCTTCGCCCACCTTGATGGCGTCGGCGTCTTCCTTGGAAACATCCAGGGTCACGGGGATGGGCCAGAAGGTGCCGTCGGCCAGGAGGAATTTCTCGCAGACGCCCTTCCAGTCGGCTTCGGTCATGAAACCGCCCAGCGGCGAGAAGCCGCCGGTGCCGATCATGATGAGGTCGCCCTTGACCCGGGGGCTGATGTTCACTTTCTTCAGGCCAGCGGCCTTTTTCTTTTCCGCCTCAAGCGCGGCTCCTTCGAGCAGGCAAATGGTCAGGCCTTTTCCGCCGTGGGGGGCAATCAGGTTCGACATGGATGCTGTCTCCTTTCAAACGTTGTGCATAGGGTCGCGGCAATATGCCGCGTCTCGTACATGGGATAAAACGGACAAACCTTATTATGGGCGTCCCGGCCTGTCAAGCAAAACAAGTCCCT
>JAHJUF010000191.1 GCA_018829095.1 Pseudomonadota bacterium
ATTGCCGCAATAATCGGCAAAGGCTCGTCTCGCTCGGCCCAGCGCGGGGGCAGTTGGGGAACCTCCCGCGCACCGCTGATCACGTCTACTCGTCCCGGCTCGACGCCGGCCAGGTCGGCCAGGAAACGCTGCAACCTCTCTCGGTCCAGCTCGTTCCCCCCGTCGCCGATCGTGGCTGAGGTCGCCACAAAACGCACCTGTTCGGGTAGTACAGCGAAAGCGTGGAGGACTCGACGTAGGAGCAAGGCAATCTCGGCCGCCTGGGATCCCATGTAGGTGTGGGCTTCGTCTAGTACCACCCAGCGCAGGCACCCATTCGATTGTGTGAGAATCGGCCGATCCTTCTGCCGGACCAGCATGTATTCGAGCATGGTAGCGTTGGTGACCAGGATCGGTGGTGTGCTTTCTCGCAAGAGGCTGCGAGACAGCACCTCTTCAGGGTGTGCCCGCTGGACAACGGACTTTTCATTATCCGGGGTCATGCCGTTGTAAAGGCAAAACCGTACCTTTCCCTTGGCACCAGCCGTCCATGCTCTCAGTCGGTCGCGTTGACTGTTAATGAGGGCATTTAAAGGGTAAAGCATCAGCGCGCGTACACCTTGAAGTGGCGTTCTTTGGGCGTTGGCTTCGCGAAACAACTGATCCAGTATCGGGACCAAAAAGCACTCGGTCTTGCCCGAACCTGTACCGCTACTGACGATCACAGACCGCGGAGGGGCCTCAGCCAGAGCCCGCCAGGCCTGTTCCTGATGCCGATACGGGTGCCACTTGGCCTCGAAGCGATGCTCCTTCAGCTCCTTGGGGGGCTGATCCATTGCCTTCACCAGCTCTGCAGCAAGCAGGTCCCCCGCCAAGTCGGCCATTATGGGGGCGGCCTCTTGCCACCCGAAACCGGCCTCGAACACCGGATCGGCCAGGAAAGAACCGGGCTCTCCTGCAGACCGTTCGAACCGCTCCCTTAGATGCCTACTAAGCGCTGCGGACGCCGTCCCCATCTGGCTGATGGTCGCCCGGGCCGCGCGGCGCGACAGCTCCATGGTCAGTTCCGTAAACAACTTCTCCCGGTGTGTCTCAGCCATCGAAAATCCCCTTCTGGTGTTCAAGTTGCCAGCCGACACTGGCCGCCAAGACGCAGCCGTAAGCTACATTAAACCAGCGCGGATAAAAATCGCGGCAGCGCCGTACGTGGAACACGGCCCCCTCCGGAAGCCGGAAACCAAAGCCGACGCTGACCGCTGCGGCAATCGGCACATTGAGAACTGCGGCCCGGAATCCCGCGCCAGGAGGTGGCTCCAGATGTAGGGCCCGGATCTCATCCGGGACGTCGCCCTGGTGGCGCAACCACCCCTCCAATCCTCCACCGCCCGGCCACTCCGAGTCGGCCTGAGTGACCAGAAGTTCCTGGCGGGCCGCTTGCAAGATAGGCCCACACAGAATCTTGCGGCCTTGCTCTCCACACGCCATGGGCAGCGATTGCTGGTTTGCCAGTGGCTCGCCCAAGGCCCGATAAGCCACCAACTCTGCAGTCAAAGCCATGCCGGGTGAGCGCAACGGCACCTCGCTGAGAAAGGTGCGGAAATTGGTCCGGGCCAATTGGTCCAGATCGGTCTCTGGGCCCAGAGCCTCTGCGACCGCCGCCAAAGCCTCTCGTAATACCCGAAGGTGCTCCGCAGCTCCTAGCACCCAAGCCGACACCGGTACCAACTCCCAACTGAAGGGCAGACTCTCCAGCGTGTCCCACACCGAGCCGAAGCGTTCTGGGCCAGCGCGCAGCAGGGCTGCTGCCGCAGCTCGAGGGTCCTTGACCAACGAAGTAGTCACGTCGAAGGTGCCTGGAGGCAGTTCCACGAGGCGATGCAGGTAGGCATCCAAGAGCTGCCAGTCGGGATGATCGGCCCGCTTCGCCAACTCGCTCAGGCACACGCGGATCGCCTGAGATCGTTCCTTGGGATTCTGCTTAATCACTGCCTCTAACAGGGAACACGGCCCTCCATCGTTCTTCTCGGCAGTGTCGTCTTGGTCTCCCTCTTGCGCTGGCACTACCCAGCAGTGGGGCCGGAACCGACAGCGGCTGCCCACCCCGCCGTAAAGTAGCCAGGGGCCGGGTTCCCGTTGCTCGGGGTGGAACGCCCAACACAGTGGTTTCACCGTGGGAAGTGCTTCTGGTTCCTGCGCCGGATTCCACATGGGGAAAGCCACCATCCGCACTTTGTCGAGCTGCGAGATATCCAGTCGAACCGCGTCGTAGTCAGGAAGGAGCACGTGACCGGCCTCGACATCGCACTGTAGATCTACATCGTAGCACCTTACGCTGAGCGTACGAGTCTGAACCCGGGCATGTTCATCCAGCACTTGGATCTCCACCCACGCGTCCAACTCGCCGCTCATCGCCAGCAGCGCCCGACTTGCCTCCTGCAGAGTCCGTAGATCGAGTTCATGTCGGCCCGGCGCCACCTCGCTTAGCCTCTCCCTTGCCCACAACTGCCTCACATGGTCCCCTTGCAGCTGCTCGGCGTGCAAAACGGCTTCGGCCAGGTAATGCCCTCCCGGCGGCACTCCAAGCACACGCGCAGTTACCCCTCCCAACCTGTCGATGTGCACACTCACTCCGGCTGGTAACAGGGAGCCGTCTCGGCCCACAAAGCGCATGCCCCGGGCTGGGAATGGTATGTCGAAGGCCACTGCCATCCCGAGTTTCCAGCGCAGGTGCAAACGCACCGTTGCAGGAGGAGCTCCCTCGGCGGCCAACGACACTTCGGCTACGTCAAGATCACCCTCTGGGGGGACCACGTGGTGGTGCAATCCCGGCTGTGGCTCTACCCCGACCTCCGGCTCCCCGAAGCAGCTCAAGCGCAGGACCCCGCAGCGATCCTGGTCGCCGCTCAGCAACTCCAGACGGCTCGATGCCGGCACGACCCCTACCACCCGCGCGAAGCGCGCCTCCCCTTGCGGAGCGTGGCGCAGCTCCACCACACCCCGGCACCTCTCGGACAGATCGAGCCACAGCTGAGAGAGGCTGCTGCCCGGGCTGCGCCACTCCAACTCCCCTTCTGGGATGACACGGCGAGCGCCAGTGTCCGCGTAGCTCACCACCCGCGGCACGCCTAGATAGACCGGGGTGCATCCCCCATCCACCGGAAACAAGCTTCCTTCCAAGCCATAGAGGAACGCCTCCTCGCGACTATCTGCAGGACGGATTCGCGAACTGTGGCCAGCGGCGGAGATCGTGGCACCGCCCTGCACTTCGAAGACGTCCCGTCCCAATTCTGAGATCTGCCCCACTGGCGTCACCGTGGCTCCCTCGTCCGGAGAGATCTCCGCATCCGTTGGCACCGCCACCCATACCTCGGGATGGTGCGTGCGAACACTTCCTTCTCCCACCAGATCGAGGGCACGCCTATCCCCTTCGCGGTCCACGAACACCCACGGGAGTGCTGACAATTCTGCGCCTCCAGGCACTTCACGTGCCGGGTACCGCTTTTGGCCCGTTCCCGCAAAGATACGCACGGAGGCTAACGCCTGTTCCCCGAGTAACTCCAGTAAGGTGGCTGCAGCCTTTTCGACTGCAAAGCGTGCGTCTTCGCCCGCGCTTCGTCGGGTGACCAAAGCCAGGCGCTCGTCTTCCCCTCCCAGCACTTCCCGATAAAGTTCCAAGCGGTACAGGGCGTCCCCGTTTTCCCCTAGCAGCTCCTGTAAATCCGGTACGCCAAGGGACGGGGGCAGGAGTACCCGCCGCCGCAGCCCCCAGGAGGTACCATTGAGTTCCAATTGACACCCAGCCCGCACCCCCTTCCCCGAGCGCCTGGCCAGTTTCGAAGCGTCGTCTACCAGGTTGTTGAGCAGAGTCCGCGCGGTCTCGTCTGAAAGCACCAGTGGAAGCCGATCGCGCCAGCTTGGGTCTCGGCGATCCAGGTCTTGCACCGGGGTGTGGGTCTCTCCCAGGGTGGCCTGGAGTTCCCAAATCTCTTTCACCAGGGAACCTGCGAGTTGGTACACGACTTGCTGCCGCAGACTCAGCGGCAAGTGTCGGGAGACGCGCGCCGCGAGGTCTGCCGGAACAGCGCCCCGCATGCCATAGATCTGGAACTCGGCAAGAAGGGCCCGGAAATAGGTGCGGAGCGCCGTGCCCTGTTGGCGCAACAAGTTGAGGGGGAGCCCCCCTTCACAGGCCAGGGTCACAAGGTAGGCGTTGGAGTTCCCTACCGTCAGGAGAGATCGTTTCCAGTAAAGCAGGCCCAGGCGGACCACCGGGTAGACCCGGGGCCGGTCAAGGTCTGGCGGGAGCCCCGCAGCCTCGAACACTCGGTCCCATTTCCAGCTACCGCCCGGATGGTTGCGGCGCCACCACTCGGCGGCGACCAAACAAAATACCGCGGCGAAGCCTTCTGTCCTAGTGGTGAAGGCGTCCCTTGCTGTTGCCTCTCGGGCCCTGCGAGCGAGTTCTTCGAACTCTGCTTCCTGCACTCGGTACAGGCAGAGTGCCCGGCTATCTGGTTGCTTAAGTTTCCTCGCGGACAGGAAATCTTGCAATCCCTCCAGCAACGTATGAGGCATGCTTCCCCTCCTTCAACGACACGGTGCCGTAGTGGCAGCCACTACCCCGGGCGTTCCTCCCCGACGATAAGCGGATTCCTCCGCAACAGTCGGCATTCCGAAATCGCGGAGTTGGCAGATGGGTGTATGTTGGAGAAATCAAGAGAAGTCGGACCCTTGTATCTGAAATCCTGCTTTTAATCAACCCTGTCTATGATTGTTTATTGATATATAATGGAATGAAACCGTTATCGTTAGGCGAATGCCAGATGATGCGCTTCTCCAATCGAAGGAAGCACGTGGGCCGACACTGATAATCAAAGGCTTTTAGAGATAGACTTTTCGACGCCAACGCCGACCAACCGCGCGATCCCTTACCGGAAGACCCCAAGTCCAGTGTCAAAGAGATTTGACGTTCCCCAAGCAGGCATTTTTGGCGGACTCAAGGCTCGGTGGTGAATTATTCGGGCTAAGATTTTTTCTGCCGTGAGACCTGATCTGACACAGCCATAGGTTACCCTCTCATCGCGACCAAGAAAAAGGGGGAGCCATGAAAGAGATCAGAGCCTTCCTGGAGACCGTCAAGATCGCCAGGAAACAGTCTCACCGGAATTTGACCGTCTTTCCCCTGCTGGCCCCGGGGAATGGAGAGCCGGACTACCTGACGCTGCAGGAGGCCATTGGGCAGGGCCTGGTCGAGGTGCGGGAGGCGGGCAGGTCCGGGGTGGTCCTGGAGCTGCTCCTGATCAACCGGGGGAGGAGGAAGACCCTGGTCGTGGAGGGGGAGGAGTTGGTGGGCGCCAAACAGGACCGGACCGTGAACGCCAGCTTCCTGATTCCTGATTCCCGGGGATACCCGGATCAATCTTCTCGTGAGCTGCGTGGAGCATGGCCGCTGGAGCCGCCGCAACTTCGGGTTCATGACCAGCGACCGGGTGATGCACGATTCGAAAATTTTTCCTTCGAGAAGCAACTGAGGTTGAATATGGATAGGTGAATCGATTATGGCCCATCTTGGCTCTGGATGGCCTTTTGGCAAGTCGGTTAGCCTCAGACAAGCAGGAAATCGGCCATGCCTACTGGGGCGGTTTGTCTGCTGCCTGAATCAATTGGCCTCTTCGTACAGTTCAAAAAAACATTCAAATAAATACTTTTGCGCCATGATTTATATGTGATATTAGAATAATTTTCCCCACTTCTCTGATTTTCCGAGTCGTTGTACTAAAAATGCACAAATTGTTGTGATCTTTTCTGTTATTTAGATGGGGCCAATGGTGGTGGGTGGCCGACATCTTTTGGGGTGCCCACTGAAAATTCTCTCTCTTTAAGGGGTATAAAGAGGTCCTGCAATCGTACAAAATGGCATAGGAGGGACCCAGTGAAACCTCTTTACGCGCGCAGCCTGGATGGAAAACCTCCGGAGGACTGGCAGTCCCTGGAGGAGCACCTGGAAAATGCAGCAAGCCTTGCCGGGGATTTTGCCTCAAATTTCGGAGCAGGTCCGTGGGGAAAGCTTGCGGGCCTTTGGCACGACCTGGGCAAATGCAGGGCGAATTTCCAGGCCAGGCTGCGGGGGGAAAGCATTCAGGCCCAGCACTCCGACCTGGGGGCGTCTCTTGCCCTGGAGCGGGACAAAAGACTCGGAATTTTGCTTGCTTTTGCCATCGCCGGACACCATGCCGGACTGGCGAATCTTCAAGGATCGGGCCAAGGCCTACCCACGCCGCTATTGGACAGGCTTTCCTCAAGCCCTGCCGATTTTGAGGTGCTTTCCGGACTTCCCGTTTCCATTACGGAAAGGTCCATCCCTGAGATTCCCGCCCACTTGGACCGAATGACTCAGGGAACTCCGGATTCCAAAAGGGCTCTCGAAGTCTTCATTCGCTTCCTGTTTTCCGCGCTGGTTGACGCGGACCGGCTGGACTCCGAACGGTTTTCTGATCCCTCCCGTTCCTGGCTTCGGACGGAAGGCGAAAGTATCCCGGATATCGGCAAGCGGCTGGACAGCCATCTTGCAAGCCGGTTTTCAGGTGCCCCCGATTCGGAGATGGGCAAAATGCGGAACCGGATTTTGTCCGCCTGCCGTGAGGCTGCCGCCCTGGCTCCGGGGGCTTTTTCCCTGACGGTGCCTACCGGAGGCGGAAAAACCCTTTCCTCCATGGCCTTTGCCCTCCGGCACGCAGAAATCCACGGCATGCGCCGGGTTCTGACGGTGATCCCCTACACCAGCATCATCGAACAGAATGCCAAGGTATATCGGGAAGCCCTTGGGGAAGAAAACGTCCTGGAGCACCACAGCGGGATGGATTATTCCCGTTCGGACAAGGAAGACGGACGAGCCGGTGTCTGCCGTCATGAGTTGGCCGAGGAGAACTGGGACATCCCAGTTGTGGTCACCACCAGCGTTCAATTCTTCGAATCGCTTTTTTCCCATCGCCCGGGGCGATGCCGGAAACTCCACAACATCAGCCGGTCCGTGATTGTCCTGGATGAGATCCAGACCCTGCCCACGGAATTTCTCTTGCCCATCCTGGACATGTTGAAGGAGCTTATCCGCCACTATGGATGCACGGTGGTGCTCTCCACGGCCACGCCGCCAGCCCTGGCCGCCCGGGAACGATTCATCGAAGGCCTCCATAACCTCCGGGAGATCATCCCGGACCCGGCGGGGTTGTGCCTGGCCCTTTCCCGGGTGGAGTACCGATGGCCGAAGGTGGATGCCCCGGCGATGCCCTGGGAAGAATTGGCCCGGGAAGCCGTGAAACACCCGAGAGTCCTGGTGATCACCCACCGCAGGTCGGATGCCAGGGACCTGGCCCGAATGCTGGAAATGAGGGCCCCTGGCGAACCTCTTTTCCACCTTTCCGCGCTCATGTGCCCGGCGCACCGCCTTGAGACTCTGGCGGCCATCAAAAAAATCTTGACGGGCTCAGGACCCTGCCGGGTGGTTTCCACCCAACTGGTGGAGGCTGGGGTGGATCTGGATTTTCCCGTGGTCTTCCGGGCTCTGGGGGGATTGGACAGCATGGTCCAGGCTGCGGGCCGGTGCAACCGGGAGGGGAAGCGGGAAAAAGGGCGGGTACTCATCTTCCGGGCCGAGAGCCGGCCTCCCCCCGGGACGCCCCGCAAGGCGCTGGAGATCACGGAATTGCTTTTGCGGGAAGGCGGCGGGCAGGTGGATGTTTCCGATCCGCTGATTTTTCAGAAATACTTCCGCAGGCTCTACGCAGCCGGAGAAACAGACGCAAAGGGTATCCAGACGGATCGTCAGCAGCTAAAATTTGCCAACGTGGGCCGGGCTTTTTCCCTCATCGAGGACGGTCACACCAAGACCATCATCGTCCCCTGGGGCGAGGCCCCGCTTCTCCTGGAGAAACTCCGGGAGAAGGGCCCGGACCGAAAACTTTTCCGAAGCCTGGGGAATTTTTCCGTATCCATTTATCCCCAGGCCTTTGCCCGGCTCACGGAGGCTGGAGCCCTTGATGAGGTTCACGAGGGGATTTTCACACTGACTCCTCCTTTTCTCCACCTCTATCACCCAAATCTTCCCTTGGATCATAATCCGGATCATCCAGGGTTCGGCCTGCGGGAGGACGGGGATTTCATCGGAGACCCAGGCGCTTACTTAGCTTAGATCCTTCCCATTCAACCAAAAGGAGAAAGGAGGAAGCCATGCAGCGAAGTCCGACCTTGGCCGTGCGGGTCCAGGGCCCTTTGGCCTGTTTCACGCGGCCGGAACTCAAGGTGGAGCGGGTATCCTACCCGGTCATTACACCCTCTGCCGCCCGGGGGGTGCTGGAGGCCGTCCTGTGGAAACCGGCCATTTCCTGGAGAATCCGCCGCATTCGGGTGCTTGCGCCCATTCGTTTCACCGCTTTTCGGAGAAATGAGGTCAACAGCAGGGCCGTACCCCCCTCGGTGGCGGTGGTCAGGAAAGGCGGGGCGGTCAAACACTATTTCGCGGAGGAGGACCGCTCCCAGCGGAACACCGTGGCCCTCCGGGACGTGGATTACGTAATCGAGGCGGATTTTTCCATGACCCCAAAAGCCGGACCAGAAGACAACTTGAACAAGTTCGTGGAGATGTTCAACCGACGGGTGGAAAAGGGCCAATGTTTCCACCACCCCTACCTGGGGTGCCGGGAGTTTGCCGCCCGTTTCGAGCCCCCGGCGGAGGCCCCGCCCCCCGTGGCCGAAACCCGGGACCTTGGTCTCATGCTCTGGGACCTGGAATACGGGGAAAAGAAGAAGGTGCCCCGGTTTTTCGCGGCTCGACTGCTGGACGGAGTCCTGGAGGTGCCGGAAGACCCCCTTTCCGCCCTGGTGGAGGAAGGAGGCACGGCATGATCCTCCAGGCGCTGAACCGGTTGGCGGAAACGGAAGGGCTGATGGATGACTCGGATTTCGAGCCCAGGCCCGTGGCTTGGCTGGTGAATCTTTCCCAGGAGGGCCGTTTCCTTGGTTTCACGAGCACCCATGCGCCCCCTACCGGAAATAGCAAGAAGAAGGGCAAGGCAAAGGTCTTGCGGGTGCCCCGGGAAAAGGCCCGCACCAGCGGGGATTACGCCTTTTTCCTGGTGGACAAGGCGGAATATTCGTTTGGAGTGGACCCGGAAGGGAAGCGGGATCTGGAAAAGTTGGGGATTCGCGCGGGGCTTTTCCGGGAAAAAATCCAGGAATGCCTGGACGAAACCAGTGATCCCGGAGTTGCAGCTGTCCTGGCCTTTCTTTCGGATGTGGCCCAGGGCCGCCAGGATGTGCCGCTCCCTGAAGATTGCCTAGCCAACGAACTGTTCTCCTTCATCTGGGAACCGGATGTGGACCTTCCAGTTCATCTTCGGCCTAGGGTGAAGGAATTCTGGAAGAATAGCCGCAACTCTCCTCCGGCCCCCGGCCTTTTGTCCATGCGCTGCCTCGTGACCGGCAAGCCCATGGCTGAAGCCGGTCTCTTCCCCCCGCTCAAAAAGGTGCCAGGAGGTTCCAGCTCCGGCATATCCCTGGTTTCCTACAACGCCCCGGCCTTCCTATCCTATGGCCTGAAATCCAACGAGAATGCCCCCATCTCCCGGGAAGCTGCCGAGGCCTGCTCCACGGCCTTGAACCGCCTCCTGGACCCGGCCTGGCCCGACCCTCATCAGCCCGGCCTGAGCCTGCCTAAAAGAAACCTTACGTTGTCCTCGGACACGGTGGCCGTCTTTTGGACCGCCTCGGAGGCTGGGGCTCCCCTGGTGGATATCCTGGCCGACCTCCTGGATCCGAACCCGGATAGAGTTGCGGAAACTTTCCGTTCCATCTGGACGGGCCGTTCCCCCTCGGACCTGGACGAGGATGCCTTCTTTGCCCTGGTGCTCTCCGGGGCCCAGGGCCGAGCCACGGTGCGGGACTGGTTCGAGTCCACGGTCCGGGAGGTGGCCGCCAACCTGGCGGCCCATTTCGAGGACGTGAACATCGTCCGCAACACCCCGCCTCCCCAGGGCAAGGAGCTTTCGCCGCGCCTGGCCCTGGGGCTGCTCATCCAGTCCCTGGCACCTTTCGGGAGCCGGGAGGAAGTGCCTTCCCATTTGGCGGCCCGGATGGTTCGGGCCGCCCTTTCCGGCGCCCCCTATCCCCTGGCCGCCCTCCAGCGGGCCCTGATGCGTTACCGCATGGAGCTTCCAAGGGAACAGGATTCGAAGGATTGGTGGAAGACCAAGAACTTAAACGATGCCCGGGCGGCTATTATCAAGGCCGTGATCAACCGCCGCCGCCGGATGTCCGGCGGAAATTCCCCCTTCCAGGAGGTGAAGCCAGCCATGGACAAGGAAAACAAAAACAATGGTTACCTGCTCGGCCGGCTCATGGCCGTGATCGAAAGGATGCAGCAGGTTTCCCTTGGGGACGTGAACGCTTCAGTGGTGGACCGCTATTTCTCCTCGGCCTCCGCCACTCCCAGGGCGGTGTTTCCCAGGTTGCTGAAAAACATGCGCCACCATGCCCGCAAGGCCAAGGACGAGCCCAAAAGCGCCGGAACCGCCGGTTGGCTGGAGAACCAGGCCGACGAGATCATGGACGGCATCACCGGATTCCCGGGTTTTCTCGATCTGGAAAGCCAGGGGCTGTTCGTCCTGGCCTATCACCAGCAGAGGAAATTCCTGTGGACCAAAAAGGAAGACCGCGAAACAGCCCCCAAGGCTTAGATCCTCTATCTTGAAAGGAGCATTCCCATGGCAGCCATTCAGAACCGCTACGATTTCGTCATGATCTTCGACGTGCAGGACGGCAACCCCAACGGTGACCCGGACGCGGGCAACGCCCCCCGCCTGGACCCGGAAACCGGCCAGGGCCTGGTCTCGGATGTGTGTATCAAAAGGAAGATCCGCAACTACATCACCGCCCGGAAAACCGACTCTTCCACCGGCGTGCCGGAACCCCGCTACGACATCTACGTGAAGGAAAAGGCCGTCTTGAACCATCAGCACATGCGGGCCTACGAGGCCAAGGGCCTGGACCCCAAGGCCAGCGGCAAGGAAAAAGCGGGCCAGGTAAGCGAGGCCAGGGCTTGGATGTGCCAGAATTTCTTCGATATCCGCATGTTCGGTGCGGTCATGAGCACGGAAATCAATTGCGGCCAAGTGCGCGGCCCGGTGCAGATCACTTTTTCCCGGTCCGTGGATCCCATCGCGGGACTGGAACAAGCCCTGACACGCATGGCCGTGACCACGGAAAGAGAAGCGGAAAAACAGGGCGGGGACAATCGCACCATGGGCAGGAAGGAAATCGTACCTTATGGCCTCTATGTGGGCCACGGGTTCGTTAACCCCTTCATGGCGTCAGACACGGGCTTTTCCGAAGAGGATCTCGATCTCCTCTGGGAAGCCCTGGGCAACATGTTCGAGCTGGATCGGTCAGCTGCCCGGGGTCTCATGGCAGCTCGCCGTCTCATCGTTTTCAAGCACGAATCCGCCTTGGGGAATGCTCCGGCCCACAAACTTTTCGACAGGGTGAAGGTATCCCGGGCCACGGACCCGGCCCGACCGGCCAGGAGCTATTCGGACTACGGGGTCACGGTGGACACGGAGGGGCTGCCCGCCGGGGTCACGGTGGAGGAGAGGGTTTGACCGAATACACCGAGGAGGAGCTTCTCCCCCTGTCTGCCTTGCAACACCTCCTGTTTTGCCCGCGCCAGTGCGGCCTGATCCACGTGGAAGGGCTCTGGGCGGAAAATCTGTGGACCGCCGAAGGCAAGGTCATGCACGACCGGGTCCACGGCGGAGGTGGGGATTTTCGGGACGGGGTACGCCAGATTTTCGGCGTGTCCCTCCGGTCCCTTTCCCTGGGCCTTTCGGGCAAGGCTGACGTGGTGGAGCTTCATCCTCGCGGGGGCGGGTCCGCCCGCGCCTGGACTCCCTATCCCGTGGAGTTCAAGCGTGGGCGGCCCAAGAAGGATCTTTCCGACCGGGTGCAGCTCTGCGCCCAGGGCATCTGCCTGGAGGAGATGACCGGGACCGGTGTTCCCGGGGGCGCTCTGTTCTATGGCCAGAAGCGGCGCCGGATCGAAGTGGCGTTTGATGCCGCCCTGAGGGAGGCCACGGTCAAGGCGGCTGCTGAACTTCATGAAATCGTGGATTCCGGGAAGACCCCGCCGCCCAGGCGTGGACCGCATTGCGAGAAGTGTTCGCTTGTGGACCTTTGTATGCCGGATATTTGCGGCGGCAAGGGCAGGGTGCAAAGCTACCTGAAAGGAGCCTTGAGGATGCCATGAAAAAGATGCTGAACACCCTTTTCGTGACCACCCAGGGCACCTACCTGAAAAAGGAAGGGGAAACCGTGGTGATCCGCCAGGAAAAGCAGGACCGCGCCCGGTTTCCCATTCACACGCTCTCGGGGATCGTCTGTTTCGGCAACGTATCGGCAAGTCCCTTTCTTTTAGGGTTTTGCGCCGAGCGCGGGGTTTCCGTTAGCTTCCTCAGCCAAAGAGGGCGTTTCCTGGCCCGGGTAACCGGGCCGGTTTCGGGAAACGTGCTCCTGCGAAGGGCCCAATACCGCCTGGCGGATGACCCTGAAGGGTCTGCCCGGGTGGCCAGGTTCATCCTGGCGGGCAAGCTTTCCAACAGCCGGGCGGTTCTCGGGAGAGCCCTGCGGGACCATTCGGACAAGATGGATGGCATGGCGGTCAAGGAAGCCTCCGGCCGCATATCCGGTTGCCTGGAGCTGACCATGGGGAATGAGGACCTGAACGTTCTCCGTGGGTTGGAAGGGGAGGCCGCCCGGACCTACTTTTCCGTTTTCGATCACCTCATCGTCCGTTCAAAAAAAGATTTCCGCTTTACGTGCAGAAGCCGGCGGCCACCCCTGGACCCGGTGAACGCTCTTTTGTCCTTTTTCTACAGCCTGCTTTTGCACGATATACGTTCAGCCCTGGAGAGCGTGGGTTTGGACCCGGCTGTGGGGTTTCTCCACCGGGACCGTCCGGGACGTTATGGTCTGGCCCTGGACCTCATGGAGGAGTTCCGGCCGGTTCTGGCTGACCGCCTTGCCCTTTCCCTTATCAACCTGGGCCAAGTGAAAGGCTCGGATTTCCGGGAAATAGAGACCGGCGGCGTCCTCATGACGGACGAGGCCCGCAAGAGGGTTTTGGTGGCTTGGCAGACCCGTAAGCAGGAGGAGATGATGCATCCGTTTCTGAAAGAAAAGGCGCCTCTGGGGATGTTTTTCTGGATTCAGGCCGCCCTTATGGCCCGTTTTCTCCGGGGAGATCTTGATGGATATCCGCCCTTTCTCTGGAGGTAGCCACCCATGCTCGTGTTGGTGACCTACGACGTTTCCACGATTGATCAAGCTGGCAAAAGAAGGCTTCGCAGGGTTTCCAAGGCGTGCCAGAACTTTGGCCAGAGGGTCCAGTATTCGGTGTTCGAGTGCCTGGTGGACCCGGCCGAGTGGACTATTTTGAAAAACCAGTTGGAAGAGGTTATGGACCCGGACCGGGACAGTCTTCGGTTTTACTACCTGGGCAAAAACTGGAGAGGACGTGTTGAGCACGTGGGGGCCAAGCCAGCCCGAGACCAGGAAGGACCTCTCATCGTGTGATTGCGCGAACCCCAAGTTGCGGCAAAAACCCCGGGAGGTTCGCGCAGGGTTTAACACCTTATATTCATTAGCCAAATCTTTTCATACTGATGGAAAGGAGAGCAAAAAACCTTATCATGGCGTCAGGTTCGCGGAAACCCCGAAAAAACGCCAATAATCCCAGCTCATTGGAGCTGCGGAGTCGCCCCCCTCACGGGGGCGTGGATTGAAACGAGCACGTCCATGCGGCTTGCAAACTGGTATCAGTCGCCCCCCTCACGGGGGCGTGGATTGAAACTGGATTCCCACGCGGGCCTGGAGAGACGCCACCATGTCGCCCCCCTCACGGGGGCGTGGATTGAAACGAGTCGGCCTTCGATGACATCCATCCTGACGACCGTCGCCCCCCTCACGGGGGCGTGGATTGAAACTGGAGTCCTTGCCCGAAACCGACGAAACGCCCGCTGTCGCCCCCCTCACGGGGGCGTGGATTGAAACAGGCGTTGAGGGTCCGCTAAAAAACGGCGATGCCGCGTCGCCCCCCTCACGGGGGCGTGGATTGAAACATTTGGTGGGTAAGATAACCCCGCAAACATGAAAGGTCGCCCCCCTCACGGGGGCGTGGATTGAAACACCCTGGTACAAGGTAAAGCTGAATTGCAAGGAAAGTCGCCCCCCTCACGGGGGCGTGGATTGAAACTCCCTGATAGATCGTGAAAGAAAATTGCAAGGAAAGTCGCCCCCCTCACGGGGGCGTGGATTGAAACACCATGAGCAATCCCACCACGAACAAGCCCACCACGGTCGCCCCCCTCACGGGGGCGTGGATTGAAACGGAAAGTGCTTTGTACTGTTCCCGGCCCGTCAAGGTCGCCCCCCTCACGGGGGCGTGGATTGAAACTGCGGACAGGGGCTTCTCCCTGATAGATCGTGAAAGGTCGCCCCCCTCACGGGGGCGTGGATTGAAACCCACCAAGCCCGGGAAAGCTTCCATCCCGGCCAGTCGCCCCCCTCACGGGGGCGTGGATTGAAACATCCAGCGTCCCTAGGGAGCGCACAAACACCCTGCGTCGCCCCCCTCACGGGGGCGTGGATTGAAACCTCAAATAGTCCATCCCTGCATCTGCTATCCCCTGGTCGCCCCCCTCACGGGGGCGTGGATTGAAACTTTATCCAATAATATCAAGTAGTTACAAGCCCCCTTAGTCGCCCCCCTCACGGGGGCGTG